>CALGIH010000361.1 GCA_937916035.1 uncultured Lacinutrix sp. | reverse complement strand
TGGCATTATTGCCGCTGCAAGTGTTGATGATTACAAAAAAGACATTATCAAAAAACATGAGGACACTATTGAATATCGTGAGAATATCTTCAAAGAATACATAAAAACAGTTGGATTTAATGCCGAACCTGTACTTCTCACTTATCCAGATAATGACATTATATCAGCCATCGTTATAGAAAAACAAAAAGAACGTGCTGAATTTGAATTTACTACTACTTATAGAGACACACATTACCTTTGGGTAATTAAAGATTCTGAAAAAATAAGTGCTTTAAGTTCTGAGTTTTCAAAAATAAAACGACTCTATATTGCAGATGGTCATCACAGATCTGCTTCGTCTGTGTTATTGGCAAATGAATCTAAACAGCCTAACTCTCGTGATTCTTATAACTATTTCATGTGCTATTTGATTCCAGAATCTGAACTACTTATTCACGAATACAACCGTTTGGTAAAAGACTTAAATGGAATGACCAAAGAAGCGTTTTTGATAGAGCTTGATGCTATGTTTCGTATAGAAAATAGAAGAAAAATTCTTTTTGAACCTTCAAACAAACATCATTTTAGTATGTATCTTGATGGTGAGTTTTATTCACTTTATCTTCGAAAATCAAACTACACAATCAACAACGCATTAGATGCTTTAGATACTCAAATTCTATTTAAAACTATATTGCAACCTATATTAGGTATTAATGACATGCGAAATGATCAACGTTTGGATTATTCACATGGAAAAAGTGATTTAGTAACTATTAAAAGTAAAGTTGATAGCGGCGAATTTGAAGTTGGCTTTGGATTAGTACCAATTACTATTGACGAATTAAAATCTATCGCAGATCAACATTTAATAATGCCTCCAAAAAGTACTTTTATTGAACCAAAGTTAAGAAGTGGCGTTACAATTTATGAATTTTAATATGAGCATTACTGAACAACTTTCAAAAATAAAATCAGAATTACCAGAGCATGTCAGCTTAGTTGCAGTTTCTAAAACCAAACCAAAAGAAGATCTTCTTGAAGCTTATAATGTTGGACAACGCATTTTTGGCGAAAACAAGATTCAGGAAATGGTTGAAAAACACCAACAATTACCAAAAGATATTCAGTGGCATATGATTGGTCATGTACAACGAAACAAAGTGAAATACATGGCGAGTTTTGTGAGTTTAATTCATGGTGTTGATAATTTTAAACTATTAAAGGAAATAAACAAAGAAGCTAAAAAACACGATAGGATAATTGATTGTTTATTTCAGCTTAAAATTGCTCAAGAAGATTCTAAATTTGGAATGACAGAACAAGAAATCGGTTCAATAATCAATTCTGATGAATTTTCAGAAATGACAAACATTAATGTTGTTGGACTCATGGGAATGGCTACATTTACAGATAATCAAAATCAAATTAAAGAAGAGTTTTCT
The DNA here is from genome assembly GCA_937916035.1 of uncultured Lacinutrix sp. Classification (GTDB taxonomy): domain Bacteria; phylum Bacteroidota; class Bacteroidia; order Flavobacteriales; family Flavobacteriaceae; genus CAJQLB01. The sequence continues at coordinate 1,336 of CALGIH010000361.1, read as the reverse complement.
TTATTGAAATCAACTTTTAACACCTTAATGTCTCAAAAACATTCTAACTTTAATCCAAAAGTATTATCCATGGGAATGAGTGGCGATTTTGAATTAGCAATTGAATGCGGAAGCACAATGGTAAGGATTGGAAGTACTATTTTTGGATCAAGAAATTACACAAAATAAAGAAAATTATTTACGCAATACTAGACATAGAAACTACTGGAGGAAAGTATAATGAAGAAGGCATTACTGAAATAGCTATCTATAAATTTGATGGCCACAAAGTTGTAGACCAATTCATTAGCCTTATTAATCCTGAAAGGGAAATTCAACCATTTGTTGTTAATCTTACAGGTATTAACAGTAACATGCTTAAAAATGCGCCAAAGTTTTATGAAGTAGCCAAACGCATTGTTGAAATTACTGAAGACTGCATTGTTGTGGCTCATAACGCGAAATTTGATAACAGAATTCTTAAAACAGAATTTAAACGTCTTGGTTTTGAATTCAAGAAACGAACACTTTGCACAGTTGAACTTGCAAAAGAGTTAATTCCAGGTCAACCATCTTATAGCTTAGGGAAATTAACGCGTTCTTTAGGAATTCCTGTAAGTGATAGACATCGTGCCTCAGGTGACGCATTAGCAACCGTTACTTTGTTTAAAATGCTTCTTGCAAAAGATTCTGAAAAAACCATCATCCAAGAATCTATTCGATTAGAACCTAAGTTTCAAATAGAGCCTAAATTGAAAGATATTTTAGATGAACTTCCTTCTATAACTGGAGTATATTATATGCATAAAACTAATGGAGAGATAATTTACATCGGTAAAAGCAAGAATATTAAAAATCGTGTCAATCAGCATTTTACAAGCATCAATTCAAAATCAAAAAAAATGCAGTTGCAAGTAGCTACTGTTACTTATGAAGCTACTGGAAGTGAACTTGTCGCCTTGTTAAAAGAAAGCGAAGAAATAAAGCGTAATAAACCTATTTTTAACAGAGCACAACGTCGTACTATTTTTACTTATGGCTTATTTAGTTTTCAAGATGATAATGGCTATTTAAACTTAAAAGTAGCGAAAGTAAATGGCACAGAGGAACCAATTACTACGTTTTCAAATTTACAAAGCGCCAAAAGTTTTATGTCAAAAACAATTGATGAAAACAACCTCTGTCAAAAATTAAGTGGACAGTATCAAACACAGAGCAATTGCTTTAATTACACTATAAAACAATGCTTTGGAGCATGTATTAATGAAGAAGATCCGGGAGTGTATAATGAACGAACTTCCAAACTAATACGTCAACATAATTTTGAAAATCAAAACATGGTTATTATTGATTATGG
>CALGIH010000360.1 GCA_937916035.1 uncultured Lacinutrix sp. | reverse complement strand
ATCTCATTAAAAAGAAAATGTACATTTTTACTAGAAAATTCACAGATGCAGAAGTTACTTCAAATGATTTTTTAGGCACTGTTGATGCGTCATTTAAAGCAATAAGACCATTTTTTAATTACATGAGTGATGTACTCACTTCAAACCTAAATGGTGAATCACTTATTTAAACAGCCGCTAAAGTACTTGGCTCAATAATAACTTGAACATTATCAATTAAGCGTTCCTTTACTATAGTCATCATGCGCTTGTTTAAAGCCGATGAATTTTGAATGTATAGTTTGTATTCTTCAATAGTAAACAAACCAATGACTATTCCTTTAAGGCTATTCCTGAACTTCATATCCTTATGAATGGAATTATTGATATAATCTATTTGCTTTTCAATGGATAAATCATAAAAGACATTTTTATGCTTAGAAGCATAATTTTTAAATACTTCAATAAAAAAATCATTTTGAAGTTTAATAATTGGACGCAATACAAGATTTTGAAAACGTTCTTCAGTTGACATTCCATCGTTGATTGTAGTCGTCATAAAATCAGGGCGAATACGTTTTAAGTCAAGGTCTCTATCTGTCATAAGGCTAATGTTTTCACTAAAAATAAAGAAACTATTGAGTATTATAAGGAAGTATCTACAATCATTGTTAACGATGTTATTAACATAAGAAAAGCCGATTCAAAATGAATCGGCTTTTTTTATTGATTTAGTGACTAAATATTATTCATCAAGATACTCTTGAAATGTCTTAAACTGAATATCTTTAGCTTTCTTTTCAAGTTTTGCAAAATCTACTTTTGCTTTATTGAAACGTGTTTCAATAATTTTTAAATTTTCTAATTCGTTATTAGAAGGTTTATCATAGCTCGTTGCTACCTTGCTATATAAATCTGCCATTTTTTCTCTTAACTGAGATTCTGAGGTACTTACATAATTATCACCAGTTGTAATAACTAAAGTTTCTTTCAAACTATTTAATGATGCTTTTAATTTACTATTAGTTGATGGAGAATCTATAATAGCATCCAATTTATATACCAAATAAGCCAACTCTTGAGTCATATTATATAACTTCATAGTATTATCATTCTTAAGTATTAGTTCACTATCAGATAATCCTGTTCTTTTATCATTAATCAGCTCGAAAGTATGCTCAAAGGTTTCTTTACCTTTTGTAATTACAGCCATATATTTGCCAGCCTGAACTCTAGGTGATGTGAAACCACCAAAACTCAAGGTTTTGCCTTTTGCAACTTTAGGGTTCTTAATATTTCCAGACCAACTTACAATATTGATACCTTTCGATTTCCCAGGAGTTAATGTAGAAATCACATTACCTTCCATATCCTTAATTTCCATAATCATTTTACCAAATGTATGACGTTTAGGAAGTAAATATTTAATCTGTGGAGACGTAGATGCATTTTGACCAACAAATTGAGTTTCAGCTCCAAAACTTCCTGCAAAACCACTTACATCAGATAATACTGCTGGTTTACTATTAAAGAAATGAATATTTTTTGACAAAACTTCCGGAGTGATTTCTCGCAAAGGAGAAATATCATCAATAATAATAACACCTCTACCATGTGTTCCCATGACTATATCATTAGTTCTTTTGTGTAAATCAATAAAGTGAACCGCAACAGCAGGCATGTTTTTAGTGAATTTACCCCAAGATTTTCCACCATCAACAGTGATATAAAGACCAAATTCAGTTCCTAAAAACAATAAGTTTTCATTTTCATAATCCTCTTGTATATTCCTGGTGGTTCCTACAACATCTTTAGATATTATATTGGTCCAAGTTTTTCCAAAATCAGTTGTTTTGTATGTGTAAGGATTCATATCACCACTTGTGTGTCCATCAAAAACAGCATATGCAGTTCCTTTGCTATGAACACTAGCTTCAATATGGTAGGTCCAAGTGTTTTTTGGTAAACCTTTAATGTTTGCAACAGTATTCGTCCAAGTTTTCCCACCATCTTGTGTTACTTGTACATTTCCATCATCTGTTCCTACCCAAATCACATTGGCATCTAAAGGAGATTCAGCAATTGTGAAAATAGTTGTATGGTTTTCTGCACCAGAATTATCCATAGATAATCCACCTGAATCTGCTTGTTGTTGTTTTGTAAGATCATTGGTAGTTAAATCTGGAGAAATAATTTCCCAAGTATCTCCCATATCTTCCGACTTATGTAAGAATTGACTTCCCATATAAAAACGATCTGGTTGATGCGCACTTATTGCCATTGGAGCATTCCAATTATATCTCAGTTTAGCATGCCCTTCTTGAGCTAATGGTTGAATGGTTTTAACCAACTTTCTATCTACATCATAACGCCAAACATTTTCGGCTCCTTGCATTTCTGAATAGATAATATTTTTTGTTAGGTGTTTTAATACTCTAAAACCATCACCAGCACCAATAGAATTCCAATCTCCAGCATTTACACCACCACTTGATGAAGATGGTCCATACCAAGAACCATTGTCTTGCAATCCACCATAAATATTATAAGGTTCGGCATCGTCTAAGCTAATTTGATAAAACTGAGATAATGGCATGTTTTCAACAATTTCCATAGTTGTACCTGCATTCCAAGAACGATAAACACCTCCATCAGTTCCAGCATACATTCTGTCAGAATCATTAATATCAAAAACAATATCATGAATATCACTATGCATGTTCCCTAAAGATTTAAAAGTTTTTCCACCATCTCTTGAGATAGAACCACTTAAGCCACCTTTAACAACAATATCTGGATTTCTTGGGTCCACTGTTATTCTTGAAAAGTAGAATGGACGTACCGTAATCCCAAAATCATTATTTAGCTGTTTCCAGTTTTCACCAGCATCGTCACTTCTATATAAACCTTTGCGTTCTGGTTGTTCGGCTTCAATAACTGTATATAAAATATTTGAATCTGAAGGTGCAACAGCAATAGCTAAACGACCAAGTTGGCCTTCTGGAAATCCGTTATGAATTTTGTTCCAAGTTTTACCTGCATCTGTTGATTTGTATAAAGCACTGTTTTCACCACCAGAGGAAAACGACCATCCTGTTCTTCTAAATTCCCACATAGAAGCATATAAAGTAGAAGGATTATTAGGATCCATAGTCATATCAGCAGCACCAGTTTTTTCATCAACATACAGTATTTGTTCCCAAGTTTCACCTGCATCAGATGATTTATAAACACCACGTTCCTTACTATCTGACCATAAGGCTCCCAAAACTGCAACATAGACTTCGTTTGAGTTTTTAGGGTTCACTATGATATTTGCAATGCGTTCAGATTTGTCAAAACCTAGTTTCTTCCAAGTTGTTCCACCATTAGTAGATTTGTATAAACCGTCTCCATAAGACACACTATTACGTGTCCAAGTTTCACCTGTACCAACATAAACAACATTGTCGGGATCATTTGGGTCTACTTCTACAGCGCCAATAGATTGGCAGTAATCATCAAAAATTGGGTTGAATGTTGTGCCAGCGTCATTTGATTTCCAAACGCCTCCACCAGCCGTTCCTGCATAAATAATTCTGGCATCTATTGGATGAACTTCCATATCATTTATTCGCCCACTCATGAGAGCAGGACCAATATGTCGTGCACGTAAATCTCCAAAAAGATCATCTAATTCAATAGTTTCTTGAGCTTGTGTTTGGAGAGGTAATAAAACAAGGCTCAAAATAAGAAATAATAGTTTTTTCATTTTGTAAATGGTTTTTCGTTTGATTGATAAAAAAACCTCAATAGAAGCTATTGAGGTTTAATATTAAGTTTTAGTTTTTCTTATCTGTAGTAACTATTTCTTCAGGGAATTTGAAGACTGCTTCGTCAACAGTTGGGTTTATTTCTATCGTATCAATAGTAATTGGTTGACCTGGGCCATCTTTTACACCTTGAACCATAGAAAATGGAAAATATAAACCATCTATTTCTTGATAATCACTCATCTTTGCTTCCGAAATCATTCCTTTGCTTGGACCCATTCTAATTTCAGAATGTACTACAAGTGGTACAAAATTTTCAGCATCAAAAAAATAAACACTTGAATTTTCTACTTCTTTACCTTCAACCATCATTGGCTTTTTGGTTATTTTAACTTTAAATGTTTCAGTTCCATCTAAATCTTCTTTACCCAATAATTCAATTGTATAACCTTTTTCTTTGTAGTTGTAAAAGGGATCAGGAAAGTCCATTGCTTGAATTTTCATGTTATCTGTAGACTCTTTATCACTTTTTTCAGCTTTTTGCGTTTGAAAGTTTGTGTTCCACAATACTTCACCATCAAAAACACCTTGTTTAATTTCCAGTCCCTGAAAATTAATGACAGTCATTTGTTTTCCGCCTTTTAATTGTGTAATCTCTATTGGAATTTCCATTCCACCTTGATTCACTTTAGCACTCATTTTAACTCCTTCTAACTTATTCCAGTTTTCAATTCCACCAGTGTTTTCAAAATAATTCGCTACAATTTCTTCAGCTGTTTGTGCATTTACTTGAGAGAAAGCAGTTACGACTAAAGCAACCAATAATAATTTAATAGTTTTCATGTGTTTTTCGT
>CALGIH010000359.1 GCA_937916035.1 uncultured Lacinutrix sp. | reverse complement strand
TTTTGGAATCTATCACTATAGTAATGAAGGTAAAGCAAGTTGGTATGATTTTGCTAAAGCCATTTTTGAAGAAAAGAAAATCAAAATTAAATTACATCCAATAAAAACTGAATTTTATCCAACACCTGCAAAACGACCTCGTCATAGTGTGTTAGATAAAACCAAAATAAAACACAATTTAAACATCGAAATTCCAAATTGGGAGGATAGTTTAAAAACAGCGATACAAAAACTTAATGGACAAGAATTTAAAAATAGCTATTGAAGCAAGTTTAGAAGCTGGAAATGTTATTATGGCTGTCTATGACACTGCATTTAACATTGAGTTGAAAGAAGACAAATCTCCTTTAACAGAAGCAGATAGACAAGCCAATGATGTTATAAATTCGTTTTTAACTAAGACAGAGTTTCCTATTATTAGTGAAGAAAATAAGCAAACAGATTACAAAATTAGGAAACAATGGAAAACTTGTTGGATTGTTGATCCTGTTGACGGCACCAAAGAATTTATTAAACGAAATGGAGAATTCACCGTAAACATTGCTCTAGTAACTAATGGAAAACCAGTACTTGGTGTTATTTATGTACCAGCAACTAGGGTTTTATATTACGCAGATGTCATTAATAAAAAAGGCTTTATAGCAGAACTAAGTGAGGGAGAGACGACTATTAACCATGTGTTAGAAAACTCAAAAAAATTACAACCAAGGTCAACAAAATCAACTGGTATTCGGGTTATTGGAAGCAGGTCTCATATGAATGAAAAAACATTAGACTATATAAAATCTATAGAAACCGATGGGAAAAATGTTGAAATAGTATCAAAAGGAAGCTCTTTAAAATTCTGTTTATTAGCTCAAGGACTGGCTGATGTTTATCCACGATTTGCACCAACAATGGAATGGGATACTGCAGCAGGACAAGCCATCTGTAACGCAGTAGGCATCGATGTAATTTCGCAAGAGACTAAACAGCCATTGCTCTACAATAAAAAAAACTTATTGAACCCTTGGTTTATAGCAACTAATTAATGAGAGATTAGCCAGACAAAAGACATATAGCAAAAGCGATTACCTGGAGGATGATAGGTACTTGTGATACTATTATCTTATCGTGGCTTATATCAGGAAACCCAATATCAGGGTTAAAAATTGGATTTTTTGAGATCATTTCTAAAACTATTCTTTATTATTTTCATGAACGATTCTGGTAGCAATCAAAAGTATCAAACCCTAATACGAGGCACCTTTTAAAAACACTAACTTGGAGGTCTTTTGGAACCATAGACACCATAATTATAGCATACGTAGTTCCTGGAAATGCAATGATTGGATTAAAAATAGGATTTGTTGAAGTTGCCACTAAACTCATATTGTATTATCTTCATAAAAAAATTTGGTACAGATCCAATTTTGGACTAGAAGATAGAAAATATTAAGAAAAATGAACCCTCATATTTTGCCCCACGATTTTAAAATCTCTGTGAATGACAGACGCAAACAAAATAAGCACAACTCATTTGTTGTATGGTTTACGGGTTTATCTGGCTCCGGAAAATCTACAATTGCAAATGCTCTGGAACAAGAATTGTATAAAAGAAAAATTCACACTTATTGTTTAGATGGAGATAATGTAAGAAACGGAATAAATAAGGACCTAACCTTTAAGCCAGAAGATCGTAATGAAAATATTAGAAGAGTAGCAGAAATAACAAAGCTGTTAATTGACTCTGGGATTGTTGTTTTGGCAACATTTATATCACCTTACAAATCAAATAGGAGCACAATAAAAGATATTGTTGGAAAAAAGAATTATGTTGAAATTTTTGTAAACACAAGTTTAGAAGAGTGTGAGCGAAGAGACACAAAAGGGCTATACAAAAAAGCACATGCAGGTACAATTACCAATATGACAGGAGTAACAGCACCTTATGAAACACCAGAGGATGCAAATATTGAAATAAACACCGAAAATGAGACGGTTTCACAATCTGTACAACGTATTGTAGAATACCTTATTCCCAAATTGAAAAATCAAAATAATGAGTAAATATTATTTAAATTATTTAGATGAATTAGAAAGCGAATCCATTTTCATTTTACGAGAAGTTTATGCTCAGTTTCAAAACCCAGTAATATTATTTTCTGGCGGAAAGGATTCTATTTTAATAACACACTTAGCGAAAAAAGCATTTTATCCATGTAAAATACCATTCTCTTTACTACATATTGACACTGGGCATAATTTCCCAGAGGCAATCCAGTTTAGAGACAATTTAGCAAATAAACTCGACATAAATTTAATGGTTGGTTCAGTACAAAAATCAATTGAAGAAGGTAGAGTTGCTGAAGAAAAAGGGAAAAATGCGACTCGTAATGCACTACAAATAACGACACTTTTAGATACTATTGAAGCAAATAATATAGACTGTGCTATTGGAGGAGGAAGACGCGATGAGGAAAAGGCTAGGGCAAAAGAACGGTTTTTTTCACATCGTGATGAGTTTGGACAATGGGATCCAAAAAACCAACGACCAGAACTATGGAATTTATTCAATGGAAAACATTTTCAAGGAGAACACTTTAGAGTTTTTCCTATAAGTAACTGGACAGAAATGGATGTTTGGAATTATATTAAAAGAGAAAACATAGCAATACCTTCTTTATATTTTGCACATGAAAGAGAAGTGATATGGAGGCAGAACTCATGGATTCCAAATTCGGAGTTTCTAGTTTTAGAGAATCACGAAGAAGTGATGACTAAAAAAATCCGTTTTAGAACCTTAGGCGATATAACCATTACTGGAGGCATTGAATCTAATGCTGATACACTAGAAAAAATCACTCTCGAAGTGTCTGCAATGCGCCAAACAGAACGCGGTAATAGAAGCGATGATAAGAGATCAGAAACAGCAATGGAAGATAGAAAGCGTCAAGGATATTTCTGAAAGAATAAAGTTGCTGAACTGTAAAGGTGTAAAATTGTTTAAAAGAAATAATGTATACGTTTTATTTTGAGAAATTAGAAGTATGTCAAAATGCTAGAAAGTTTGTAAAGGAAATTTATAGGGCTATCGATGTATTTCCACAAAAAGAGCAATTTGGAATAACGAATCAAATAAGAAGGGCGTCATTAAGTATTACAGCAAATATATCAGAAGGTTTTTCAAGACAGACAAATAAAGAAAAAGCTAGATTTATTAACATTGCTTATAGTTCTAGTTGGGAAATAATTAATTTTCTAATTTTATTGAGAGATTTAGAGTTTCTGGAAGATGACGAATACATAAAATTACGTTCTGATGTTGAATATATTTCGAATCAATTAAATGCGTTATATAAAAAATTAAAAACAGATTAGAATTCATAAAAATGACAGAGAAGTTATGCAGTTTCAGAATTTCACAGTTTAATAACTCAACGATTTAACAATAAATCTATGTTAGACAATAATCAATTATTACGTTTTACAACAGCAGGAAGTGTAGATGATGGAAAAAGCACATTAATAGGACGCTTGCTGTACGATTCAAAATCTATTTTTGAAGATCAGTTAGAAGCGATAGAAAAAACCAGCAAAAAGAAAGGTCATGATGGTATAGATTTGGCTCTTTTCACTGATGGATTACGAGACGAACGTGAACAAGGGATAACAATTGACGTGGCGTATAGGTATTTTTCCACACCCAAGCGAAAATTTATTATTGCTGACACACCTGGGCATATTGAATATACTCGAAACATGGTAACAGGAGCTTCTACAGCAAATGCAGCTATAATTTTAGTTGATGCAAGACATGGTGTTGTAGAACAGACCAAAAGACATACTTTCATAGCATCTTTATTACAAATTTCACATGTAATAGTTTGTATAAATAAAATGGATTTAGTTGATTTTTCAGAACAAGTATATAACAACATTATGAGGCAATTTGAAGAATTTGCTTCAAAATTTACAATTAAGGATCTGCGTTTTATACCAATAAGTGCACTTATTGGAGATAATGTTGTTACTAGATCTTCTAATATGAAATGGTATCAAGAAGCTCCATTGTTACATACATTAGAAACCATTCATATTAGCAGTGATATAAATAAAATAGATGCGCGTTTTCCAGTGCAAACGATTATAAGACCACAGAACGTGTCACATAGAGATTATAGAGGGTATGCTGGACGAATTGCCAGCGGTGTTTTTAGAAAAGGAGATGAGGTTACGATTATGCCTTCGGGCTTTACATCAAAAATAAAGAGTATTGATGTTTTTGAAAATTCTATAGATGAGGCTTATGCGCCAATGTCTGTGGCAATAACATTAGAAGATAATATTGATATTAGTCGCGGAGATATGATTGTACGAACTAACAACAAACCTAAAGCTATGCAAGAAATTGAGGTAATGTTGTGTTGGCTTCAAAGTCAACCACCTAAACCAAGAACAAAATATTCAATTAGGCACACGACCAATGATCAAAAAGCAATAATAAAAGAAATTATTTATAAAATAGATATTAATTCGTTGACTAGAAACAATAATGACAAAGAATTGTTAATGAATGATATATCTAAGGTTAGGAT
>CALGIH010000358.1 GCA_937916035.1 uncultured Lacinutrix sp. | reverse complement strand
TTTTCTAAATCGTCAGACAGACATAAAATTGCCATAATTTCAGAAGCAGCAGTAATATCAAAACCTGATTCTCTTGGTATTCCAGAACCAGTTCCACCTAAGCCAATTATAATATTTCTGAGTGATCGGTCATTCATGTCCATCACACGTTTCCATTTTATTGTTCTTGGATCAAGTCCGACAGAATTAGTTTTACTTTGAATATTATTATCGATAATTGCAGATAACAAATTGTGTGCTTTTTCAATAGCTGCAAAATCACCTGTAAAGTGTAAATTAATATCTTCCATAGGAAGTACTTGTGAATAACCTCCACCAGTTGCGCCTCCTTTAATACCAAAAACAGGACCAAGAGAAGGCTCTCTTAATACAACAGTTGTTTGTTTTCCTAATTGATTTAAACCTTCAGAAAGGCCAATAGACATCGTTGTTTTCCCTTCTCCAGCTGGAGTTGGTGAAATGGCTGTAACAAGAATTAAATTGCTTTTTTGAAGTTTTTCTTTATCAATAATTGAATGTGGTAATTTAGCTTTGTACTTACCATACATTTCAATGTCATCAACATTGAGACCTAGTTTTTCAGCAATTTCACTTATGTGTTTTAATTGAATGTCTTTGGCTATTTCTTGATCTGTCATATCAGCTGGTTTTGTTATTAATTAGAGAAATAAGATTATAATATTAATAAAATTATTTGGGATGCACATTTTATCTACAGATTTTTATTGCGTTATTCTTGAAGTTTGTGTCTATTGACTACAAAATTGATAATTGAAAAGCTTAATTTTGCAGTCAAAATATTTAATTATCAAATGAATCATAAAGCAGGTTTTGTAAATATTATTGGAAATCCTAATGTTGGAAAGTCAACGTTGATGAATGCATTTGTAGGGGAGAAACTTTCTATTATAACCTCAAAGGCGCAAACTACAAGACATAGAATTCTAGGAATTGTAAATGGTGACGATTTTCAAGTTGTGTTATCTGATACTCCAGGAATTATTAAGCCAGCGTATGAGTTACAATCTTCAATGATGGATTTTGTGAAATTGGCCTTTGATGATGCAGATATTTTGATTTATATGGTTGAAATTGGTGAAAAAGAACTCAAGGATGAAACTTTTTTTAATAAAATAACCAATTCTAAAATACCTGTTTTACTGTTATTGAATAAGATTGATAATTCCAATCAAGAAGAATTAGAAGAACAATCTGAACTATGGCAACAAAAAGTGCCTAATGCTGAATTTTTTCCTATTTCAGCCTTGGAGGGTTTTAATGTAAAAAATGTATTTGATCGTATTGTAGAGTTATTGCCAGAATCGCCAGCATTTTATCCTAAAGATCAACTAACAGACAAGCCAGAACGTTTTTTTGTAAATGAAGCTATTAGAGAAAAAATTCTAATGCATTATAAGAAAGAAATTCCTTATGCAGTTGAAGTAGATACTGAAGAATTTTTTGAAGAAGAAAGCATTATCAGAATGCGCTCAGTAATTATGGTAGAACGCGAAACGCAAAAAGGTATCATTATTGGTCATAAAGGTACTGCTTTAAAACGAGTTGGTGTAGAAGCTAGGAAAGATTTGGAGAAGTTCTTTGGCAAGCAAGTGCATTTAGAATTGTATGTAAAAGTGAACAAAAATTGGCGAAGCAATAAAAACCAGCTTAAGAGATTTGGTTATAATAACAACTAAAGGTTAGTCAACTTCATAGTTAAGCTTCATTGTAATGGAGGCCGTTTTTTCTTTGGAAGCAGTATTATAAGTTCCTCCCCAAGAATAATCTTCATTTGAGTTTTGAGCAGTTATTTGGAAAATCCCCATTTTTGCCGAAATAAGATCACCTAATTTGCTTCCTGAATTTTCTGATATTTTTTTCGCTCTTATGTGAGCGTCTTCAGTGGCTTTGGAAATCATTTCAATTTTCAAATCAGCAAGTTTTGTGTAATAATAGCGAGGTGGTTGTGAGTAAAACTCAATGCCTTTATTTAATAATTCAGTTATTTCTCTTGAAATTTGCTCGACTTTTTCAACATCATTTGACTCTATTTGTAATGATTGTGTAAGTATATATCCTAAAAATTCTTCTCCAATATATTGACCCTGGCTTGAATATTTTGTTCGATTATTTTTTCTGCTATTTACTGCATTAAAAACAAGTTCTTCCTGAGTGATGCCCTTTTTAATAAGATATTCAGAGATAATTTTCTTGTCTTGTTCTAAATCGTGATATGCTTTTTGTAAATCAAAACTCTCTCGAGAGAATGAGCCTTCCCAAACAATAAGATCTGAGGTGAAATCTGCTTTCCCTAATCCAGTCACTGATACAGTACCATCCGCTTTGTTTCTATTCATAAAAGCATTTCCAAGAAGGTATGCTGCAATAATAATTGAGATTCCAAAAATAATGGATGAGAGATTTTTATTCATTTGATAATGTTATTAATAAGTGAGCTTATAATATGTACGTACGAATTAAATATTTAGATTTTCTCGCATAAACTGATGCAATAAAAACATCTCAGGTCTTCCTGTAGCTTTTCCAACGCGACCTCCAAAATAAAGGGTAATCCACAGCAAAATCATAAATAACGTGGCAAAAAGTTGCAATGTATATTCTGTGTCTAAGGACCAATTTGTATAAGTCCATATTCCAAACCCAATAAAAAGCCCAGCAATAATAAAATGGAAAAACATAAACATAGTCCAAACTGTTGGATTAGGACCAAAAAGTCCAAAGAGTTTACTATGATGTTTATCAACTTCCATGATTTCAATATGAAGTTGAGGTGACCAAAAATGTTCTTTATCGCTAGGAATCTTTATAAAAACATGATTGTCTACACGTGAAACAATAAACTCCTTTTGTGATAATTTAGCGCTCTCAAATACTTTTAAAACTTCCTCATTGTTTTGATTTAGTTCGATTTGAAAACGAGGCCTTAAAACAACTTCGTTACTTAATTACATAAGAATTAAAATAAACACTCAAGTTATGATTTTTTCTTCACATAGGAAACACTACCTTTGCAGCGAATTTTATAGCTATGGGTAATATTGTTGCAATAGTTGGGCGTCCAAATGTTGGAAAATCAACTTTCTTTAATCGGTTAATACAACGTAGAGAAGCTATTGTTGATGCTACAAGTGGTGTCACAAGAGATAGACACTATGGAAAGAGTGACTGGAATGGAAAAGAGTTTTCTTTAATTGACACTGGTGGTTATGTTAAAGGAAGTGATGACGTTTTTGAAGCTGAGATTGACAAACAAGTTGAGTTAGCCATTGACGAAGCAGATGCTATAATTTTTATGGTTGATGTAGAATCTGGTGTAACTGGGATGGATGAAGATGTTGCGAAATTACTACGCAAGGTAAACAAACCTGTTTTTCTAGTCGTAAATAAAGTTGATAATGGCAAACGCGCTGAAGATGCTGTCGAGTTTTACTCACTTGGTTTGGGTGAATTCTATACCATTGCAAGTATAAATGGCAGTGGAACTGGCGATTTGTTAGATGCTTTGGTTAAAGCATTACCAGAAAAAGAAGAAGTAGATGAAAGTGGTTTACCTCGTTTTGCAGTAGTTGGTAGGCCTAATGCTGGAAAATCGTCGTTTATTAATGCACTTATTGGTAAAGATAGATACATTGTAACTGATATTGCTGGAACTACGAGAGATTCTATAGATACAAAATACGACCGTTTTGGTTTTGAGTTTAATTTGGTTGATACGGCTGGAATTAGACGTAAAGCAAAAGTTAAAGAAGATTTAGAATTCTACTCAGTAATGAGAAGTGTTCGTGCAATTGAGCATTCAGATGTTTGTTTGGTATTATGTGATGCTACTAGAGGTTTTGATGGTCAGGTTCAAAATATATTTTGGCTAGCCGAACGTAACCGAAAAGGCGTAGTGATTTTGGTGAACAAATGGGATTTGGTTGAAAAAGATAATAAAAGCACAAATGAGTTTGAAAAACACATCAGACAACAAATAGAACCATTTACAGATGTTCCTATTGTGTTTATATCTGCATTGACAAAACAGCGTATTTTTAAGGCTATTGAAACGGCTGTTGAAGTCTATAAAAACAGAACAAAAAAAATTAAGACAAGTGTTCTTAATGATGTGTTATTGCCAATTATTGAGAATCATCCTCCACCAGCAAATAAAGGTAAGTTTGTAAAAATAAAATACATCATGCAGCTGCCAACACCCCAACCTCAGTTTGCGTTTTTCTGTAACTTACCACAATACGTCATAGAATCTTATAAACGTTTTTTGGAGAACAAACTTCGTGAGCATTTTGATTTCAATGGTGTTCCTATTAGCGTTTATATGCGTAAAAAATAAAGCTTTCACATAAGTTTATATTTTTTTTAAGAAAATTCATACGTAAACTAAACTATATTCGTTTTTAGAAACTACGACTAATCATCAATCAAATATGAAGTATTTTTTAAGTATCGTCCTATTAGCGTGTGCATTAAGTGCAATAGCTCAAAATAAAGAATTCAAAATTTCTGGAAGTGTACATACAGATGGAGATAAACTACCTCTTGAATCTGCTACAGTTTACCTTGAGCGTATTAAGGATAGTAGTTTAGTGTCTTATACTATTTCAGATAAAGACGGAAAATTCACGCTTGAAGATAAAACATCAGATGAAAGCTTAAAACTATATATCTCTTATGTTGGGTATAAAACTTATTCTCAGACTGTTAAAATAGATAAAGAAGAAATTATCGTTGAACCAATTGATTTATTGGTTGATGACAATGCATTAGATGAGGTTTTGATAAAATCCAGAGCTCCAATTACTATTAAGACAGATACTTTGGAGTTTAATGTAAAGTCTTTTAAAACCAAAAAAGATGCTAATGTTGAAGATTTATTGAAACAACTTCCAGGTGTTGAGGTTGATGACGCAGGAAAAATAACGGTTAACGGCAAAGATGTTAATAAGGTTTTAGTGAATGGTAAGCCATTTTTTGGAGACGACCCAACCATTACAACACGTAATTTAACCAAAGAGCTTATTGAAAAAGTTCAAATTACAGACACCAAAACAAAAGCTGAAGCATTCACAGGAGAAAAAGGTGATAATGAGAATAAAACTATAAACCTTACTATTAAAGAAGAAAACAACAAAGGTGTATTTGGTCGTGTTGCTGCAGGTGCAGGAACTGATGATCGCTATGAATTTGCTGGCATGTTGAATGTGTTTGATAATGACCAACGCATTAGCGTATTGGCTGGAGGTAACAATACAAATTCTACTGGATTTAGTTTTGGTGAAATTCAAAAAATGTTTGGTGGAGGAAATTATTCTCGCTTCAGTAGAGGAGGAGGTGGGAACGACTCATTCAGTATAGGTGGTCGTTCTTTTGGTGGTGGACAAGGTATCACTACTTCAAAAAACGTTGGAGCTAATTATGCAGATAAAATAGGAAAGAAGGTTGAGGTATCTGCCGATTATTTTTATTCTGGGAGTAATTCAGATAATACAAGTTCTTCACAACGTGAAAATATTTTGCCTGATTCACGATTCTTTTCTGATTCTAACACAAATACTTATAATGAGTCTGATAACCATAGTGCTAATTTAGAATTTGAAATTGAAGTTGATTCTACTCTGAGAATTGATATTGAACCATCGTTTCGAAAATCAATGAGTAAAAACACGTATTTTCCAAATGGTTATATCTTCTAAACCTTGGCGA
>CALGIH010000357.1 GCA_937916035.1 uncultured Lacinutrix sp. | reverse complement strand
TCTATACTTACACTTTAATTTCAACTTCAACACCACTTGGCAATTCAAGTTTCATTAAAGCGTCAATTGTTTTAGAAGATGAAGAGTAAATATCCAATAATCTCTTGTAAGAGCTTAATTGAAATTGTTCTCTTGACTTCTTGTTTACGTGTGGTGAACGTAATACAGTGAAAATTTTCTTGTGAGTTGGTAATGGAATTGGTCCAGTTACAACAGCTCCAGTACTTTTTACTGTTTTTACAATCTTCTCAGCAGATTTATCTACTAAATTGTGATCGTAAGACTTTAATTTTATTCTAATTTTTTGACTCATTTTCTTAAGATTTAAGATTCAACGCCTTTAGCAGCTTTTATAACTTCTTCAGATATATTTGAAGGAGTTTCAGCATAATGTGAAAATTCCATAGTTGATGTTGCACGACCAGATGATAATGTTCTTAATGTCGTTACATATCCAAACATTTCAGATAATGGCACAGTTGCTTTTACAGTTTTTGCCCCAGCTCTATCTCCCATGTCATTTACTTGACCTCTTCTTCTATTTAAATCACCCACAATATCACCCATATTCTCTTCAGGTGTAATTACTTCCATTTTCATAATTGGCTCCATTATGACTGCTTTCGCAGCTCTAGCACAATTCTTAAAACCTAACTTTGCAGCTAGTTCAAAAGATAACGCATCAGAATCCACATCGTGATATGATCCATCTCTTAATGTCACTTTCATAGCATCAATTTCATAACCTGCCAATGGTCCATTAATCATGGCCATTTTGAATCCTTTTTCAATTGAAGGGATAAATTCTTTAGGAACGTTACCACCTTTAATTACAGACACAAATTGAAGTCCTGTTTCACCTTCATCTGCTGGTTCAACAGTAAATACGATATCTGCAAACTTACCACGACCACCAGATTGTTTTTTATAAATCTCTCTATGATCTGCAGCCTGTGTAATTGCTTCTTTATATTCTACTTGTGGTTGTCCTTGATTTACTTCTACTTTAAACTCACGACGTAAACGATCGACAATAATATCTAAGTGAAGCTCACCCATTCCAGAAATAATAGTCTGTCCTGAAGCTTCATCAGTTCTAACAGTAAATGTTGGATCTTCTTCAGCTAATTTAGATAAAGCCATACCTAATTTATCAACATCAACTTTAGTTTTTGGCTCTACTGCGATACCAATTACTGGATCTGGAAAATTCATACTTTCCAAAACAATTGGATGCTTTTCATCTGAAAGCGTATCTCCTGTCTTGATCGATTTAAATCCTACAGCAGCTCCAATATCTCCAGCCTCTATATAATCAATAGCATTTTGCTTGTTTGCATGCATTTGATAAATACGAGAAATTCTTTCCTTTTTACCAGAACGATTATTCAACACATAAGAACCAGCATCTAATCTTCCAGAATAAGCACGGAAGAATGCTAAACGACCCACAAAAGGATCGGTAGCGATTTTAAATGCTAAAGCAGCGAAAGGCTCCTTAACATCTGGCCTACGTCTTTCTTCTTTGTCTGTATCAGGGTTTACGCCTATAACACTTTCTCTATCCATTGGAGAAGGCAAATAACGACATACAGCATCTAATAAGAACTGAACCCCTTTATTTTTAAAGGCAGAACCACAAATCATAGGAATGATAGCCATATCCATTACGGCAGCTCTTAGCGCAGCGTGAACTTCATCTTCTGTAATAGAATCTTCATCTTCCATGAACTTCTCAAGTAAGTTCTCATCGTAGCTTGCTACTTCTTCAATTAATAATGCTCTATATTTTTTTGCTTCAGCTTTTAATTCTTCAGGAATTTCGATAACATCAAAAGTTGCCCCTTGCGTATCATCATGCCATATGATAGCCCTGTTTTTTACCAAATCAACTACTCCTTTGAAGTTTTCTTCATCACCAATATTCAAAACGATTGGCACTGCATTAGAGCCTAACATTTCTTTAACTTGGCTACAAACCATCATAAAATCAGATCCTTGACGGTCCATTTTATTAACAAAACCAATTCTTGGAACTTTATAATTATAGGCAAGTCTCCAGTTAGTTTCAGATTGTGGCTCAACACCATC
>CALGIH010000356.1 GCA_937916035.1 uncultured Lacinutrix sp. | reverse complement strand
TACTGTTAATTGCAATTCTAAGAATGTTCCTTTCATGAATATCAATAGTGCAATTTTGACCTGGAGGACAAATTCTAGGCAATTTCCTATTAATACCTTGGTCATTTGGTATCACAGCAGTTACTAAAAAGAAAATTAGTAGGAGAAAAGCAATGTCTGCCGTCGATCCTGCATTTAGTTGAGGTGCTTGTTTTGAGTGTCTCATAATTAATCGAATTTAAAATGTTAATAGATTGTTAATCTCAAAAACGATATCATAAAGAGTCTAAAATTTAATATCCTTTTTTGTATTTTAGAACTGTCCTAAATTTTGAATATACTTGACCAATTAATCAACTAAATACCAACTTCAAATGAAAATTATTTACAAGTTTGTCATGCTTTGCGTATTCGCATTTTGCCTAACGTTTAATTTAAATGCCCAAAAAGAACCCCAAAACCTATTTAATGGACTAAAATTTAGAAATATTGGTCCAGCTATGACCTCTGGAAGAATTGCAGACATTGCCATTCACCCAGAAAATGAAAACATTTGGTACGTTGCCGTTGGTTCTGGTGGTGTCTGGAAAACTGAAAATTCTGGAACAACTTGGGATCCAATTTTCGACAATGAGAAGGTCTATTCAATTGGCTGTGTTACAATAGACCCAAATAAACCATCTACCATTTGGGTAGGAACTGGCGAAAATGTAGGAGGACGTCATGCAGGCTTTGGTGATGGTATCTATGTTAGTCATGACGATGGAAAGTCATGGAAAAATATGGGATTAGAAAATTCTGAGCATATATCAAAAATTATTGTTCATCCAGAAAATCCGGATGTCGTATGGGTTGCATCACAAGGACCACTTTGGAGTAAAGGTGGTGATCGAGGTGTTTTTAAGACAACAGATGGTGGAAAAACGTGGAAACGCACCTTAGGAGACACCGAATGGGTAGGTGCTACAGACATGCTTATAGATCCTAGCAACCCAGATGTTTTATATGCAGCAACGTGGCAAAGACACAGAACTGTATCTGGTTATTTAGGTGGTGGTCCTGGATCAGGCCTTCATAAAAGCACTGATGGTGGAGAAACCTGGAGAGCACTAAAAAATGGAATCCCAGGATCAAATCTAGGTAAAACAGGATTAGCAATGTCCCCATTCAATTCTGATGTTATTTATGCAGCTCTTGAATTTGACAGAACAGAAGGTGGTGTATACATGACTACTAATGGTGGAGAGTCTTGGACAAAACAATCAGATGCAGTTTCAGGTGGAACAGGACCTCATTATTACCAAGAATTGATAGCTTCTCCACATTATGAAGGAACATTATACTTTATGAATAATAGTGCCTTGGTATCAACAGATCATGGAAAAACTTTCACAAATATGAGTAGATCAAATCAGCATAGTGACAGTCACGCATTGGTTTTTAAGAATTCAGATCCTAATTATTTATTAATTGGAACTGATGGTGGCTTATATGAAAGTTTTGATGGTACAAAAAGTTGGAAATATGTGAGGAATTTACCTATAACTCAATATTTTAAGATTGCTGTTGATGACGCCGAACCTTTCTATAATGTTTATGGTGGAACTCAAGATAATGGATCACATGGAGGCCCTTCACAGACAATAAGCTCAGATGGTATTGCAAGTGCAGATTGGTGGAAAACATTAGGTGCTGATGGCGCTCAAACTGCTACAGAACCAGGAAACCCCAACATTAGTTACGGAGAGTTTCAACAAGGAGCACTTTGGAGGATAGATAGTAAAACAAGAGAAACTGTTTTCATACAACCACAAGCGAGAGAAGGAGATCCTTTTGAGCGTTTTAATTGGGATGCTCCAATTTTAGTGAGTCCGCACAATCCTAAGCGATTATATTTTGCTTCGCAACGTGTTTGGAAATCAGAAAATAGAGGAGATGTATGGAACCCTATTTCAGAAGATTTAACGTTGAATGAAGAAAGAATGACCTTCCCTTATTATGGTAAATCTCAAAGTTGGGATAATGCTTGGGATATAGGAGCCATGTCAAATTATAATACAATTACATCTTTGGCAGAATCACCTAAACAAGAAGGTTTAATTTACGCAGGAACAGATGATGGAATTATTCAAGTAACGGAAGATGGTGGTGCAAACTGGAGAAAAATCACATTGAATACTATAAAAGGATTGCCAACTACACCATTTGTAAATGATGTTAGAGCGGAT
>CALGIH010000355.1 GCA_937916035.1 uncultured Lacinutrix sp. | reverse complement strand
CTTTGCAACTTATTAATAAACCATTAATGAGTTTCCTACTTTCGTGGGAATTGCTATGATTAACATTCACGAAAAAACGCTTCAAGATTTAGAGTTTTCAACTGTTTTACAGCAAGTCAGCGAGCATTGCGTCACTGATTTAGGTAAAGCCAAAGCTTTAGAAATTGTACCATACGATAATAAGAAAACCTTGCTCATCAGTTTGCAGTTAACACATGAGTACGTGTCTTCGTTTGATAATGGTAATCGCATTCCAAATCACGGCTTTGATGTCATTACAAAAGAATTACAATTACTAAATATTGAAAACACCTATTTAGAAACTCATAGTTTAAAAAAGTTAATTTCTATCTCATTAACTGTTAATGAGATTCTTAAATTTTTCAAGAAATTTGCGGAGTATTATCCTAATCTGCATCAATACACGTCACATATTGAAATTACCACTAAAATTATTGAAAAAGTGGATGCTGTTGTAGACCGTTTTGGTGATGTAAAAGATAATGCCTCTGCGCTACTTTCAGGATTGAGACAAAATATTAATAAAATAAAAGGTAAAATTAATTCTAGTTTTACCACTGCACTTAATACCTATCATAATTTAGATTATCTAGATGATATACGTGAGTCAGTCGTTGATAATAAACGTGTTCTGGCAGTAAAAGCGATGCATAGACGTAATGTTAAAGGTGCCATTATGGGCGGCAGTAAAACTGGAAGCATCGTTTACATTGAACCTGAAGCGACTTTGCAACACTCAAGAGAACTCAATAATCTGGAATACGAAGAGGGTGAAGAAGTTATTCGCATATTAAAAGAGGTCACTAATTTCATTAGGCCATTTAAGCCTCTATTAGAGAATTACCAAGCGTTCCTTACAACGATAGATGTTATCGCAGCTAAAGCTAAGTATGCGAAGTCCATGAATGGGATTCTTCCAGAAGTCACAGAGAAACGAGAGATGCACTTGCGTGATGCTTACCATCCACTACTCTATTTAAACAATTTAAAAAAGAAAGAGAAAACCTTTCCGCAGACTATTGCACTAAAAAATGATAGTAGAATTATTGTTATTTCTGGTCCAAATGCTGGCGGAAAAAGTATTACACTTAAAACGGTAGGTTTATTACAAGTGATGCTACAAAGTGGCATGCTTATTCCTGTGCATGAACGTAGTAAAGTATGTTTGTTTGATAGAATACTAAGCGATATTGGAGATAATCAGTCTATTGAGAATCATTTAAGTACGTATAGCTATAGGCTTAAACAAATGAATTACTTTTTGAAGAAGTGCAATAAAAAGACGCTCTTTTTAATAGATGAATTTGGTACAGGAAGTGATCCAGAATTAGGTGGTGCATTGGCTGAAACCTTTTTAGAAGTGTTTTATGATCGTGAAGCATTTGGAATCATCACAACGCATTATTCTAATCTGAAGCTATTGGCAAATGAGAAGGAACATATGATAAATGCAAATATGTTGTTTGATGAACGCTCTTTAGAGCCAATGTATAAAATAGTATTGGGTCAGGCAGGAAGCTCGTTTACATTTGAAGTCGCACAAAAAAACGGCATTCCTTATAATTTAATTAATAAATCCAAAAAGAAAATTGAACGCTCTAAAGTGCGTTTTGATGCTACCATTGCCAAACTTCAAAAGGAACGCTCTAAGCTAGAAAAAACTGGAGAGTCACTAAAAATCAACGAAAAGAAGAAACTTGCTGAAGCTGATAAGCTAGAGGAAATCAATGCGAAAATTCAGAAAAAACTGGAAAGCTATCAAGAATTGTATGACAGCAATCAGCGACTTATTTATTTAGGCCAAAAAGTAAATGACTTATCGCAAAAGTATTTTAACAATAAGCAGAAGCGAGACTTAATGGCTGAACTTTTTAAATTGGTACAGATTGAAAACTCAAAGCGTAAAAAAGTTTCAGTAAAAGAAGTGAAAGTTATAAAACAAAAGGAGCAACAAGTTATAAAAGAAATTGAAAAGAAGGTAGACGTCATTCGGAAAAAGAAAAAAGCTGCTAAGAAAAGAGACATTGAAACTCCAAAACCAAAACCAGTTTTCAAAGTTGGCGACCGAGTACGAATGGAAGATGGCAGAGCTATTGGAAGTATTGATAAAATAGAAAAAAACAAAGCTATTGTAAATTATGGCATGTTTACGACTAATGTAAGTGTAGAACAATTAGAACTTGTTGAAGCTAAAAAATGACACAACTCCCTAAACATAAACAACTCATACTTTTTGATGGTGTGTGCAACCTTTGCAATTCCAGCATCAATTATGTCATTAAGTATGATAAAAATGATGTATTTATGTTTGCACCTCTGCAAGGGGAGGCAGGAAAGCAAATTATCCAGAAGTTTCATTTAGATACTTCCAAAACTGATTCTATACTTCTATATTCAGAAGAAAAAGGATTGCAAATAAAATCTTCGGCAGCATTGGCAATTGCTTCAAAATTAGGGTTTCTAAGAAACTTACTCACTATTTTCTATATCATTCCACCTTTTATCAGAAATTGGGTTTATGATTATATTGCTAAGAATAGATACAAGTGGTATGGAAAAAAAGAAGCTTGTATGATACCAACTCCTGAACTACAGGCCAAGTTTTTAAACTAAAAAGCCTTAAGTCAGACTCAAGGCTTTTTAATACATTTAACAACTAACAAAAAAACTAAATTCTTTACTTTGTTAGCACATTTATTTTGGCTGATGTAAATATAGAACGCTAAGATTGTTTAGTATTTAAAACTTCGTTTAACAGCTGTTATTTTTGTTTAAAAAAAGGAAGAGGCACATTTAATCTATAAACGACCTGTTGTTTATAGGGTTTTTTACAGCATCAAGATATCAGTTCAATATCTTGTTCAGAAACAAAAACATATTGCGTTCCATGATATCATATTCACCATCACTTAAGAACAATGTTTTAATGTCGACAAATAACAATTTCAAATCATCAGAATCGTAATTATGGTAGTCTACACCTTTAATTATTTTTTGTAGGCTTTGGTAGTCATTGTCTTTGTCAAACTCGTCGTGAATTTTTTGAAAGGTTTGCATATCGACTTTAGATATAATGACGTTTTTCTCCAGATTTGCTTCATCAAAATTTGAATGTGCTGCATATAGCAATATATAAGCTACTAATTCTTCTTTTGTCCAATGAGATTGTTCCATAATTATTCTGTTGTTAAAGAACCATATTCAGTCCATGAACCATCATATACTGAGACGTCTGATTTCCCTATTAATTCTGCTCCTAGAGCTAACACACAAGCTGTAATGCCAGAGCCACAAGAAAACACCAAATGCTCATTGTTTGTATTTACAGCATCAAATTCTTTTTGAATTTCTTCTTTTGATTTGAAACACTGTCCATCTACAAGAAGATTAGAAAAAGGAATGTTTACTGAATTTGGAATCAATCCGCTTCGTAATCCTTTTCTTGGTTCTGGCTCAATCCCTTTAAATCGATTTTCTGAACGTGCATCAATGATTAAATGATGTTTGTTTTTTGAAGATTTTTGTATATCGTGGAAAAATTTAAAGTTTTCAGAATCATAATGTGCTACAAAATTGCCATTTGGCTTTGTTTGTGAACTTTTAGTTTCCAAAGGATAATTGGCAGCTTTCCACTTTGGTAAACCACCATCTAAAACTGCAATATTATTAAAACCAAAAGCCCTAAATAGATACCAAACTCTTGCACTTGAGTAAATGCCTTTATCATCGTATACAATTATTTTACTGTCTGAATTTACACCTAGTTTTTGAGCTTCTTTTGTGAGTATTTCTTCTGAAGGCACTGTACTTGGAAATGGTGCACTTGTATCACTAAACACATTTTTGATGTCAAAAAACTGGGTATTGGGTATTTGCAATATTCCAGAAGCGTTTGCATCAGAATTTATTTTATCCATGCTTGCATCAAAAACAAGAATTTCAGGATCATTTAAATGATTGTTTAACCAATCTACTGAGACTAATGGATATGTGTTCGAATTACTTGACGTCTTCATAATTATCATCCCAATTTTTCACTTTTGGTTCTCCGAGTTTTCCAACAGATTTTGCTACTACCATTGCTACCATAGCATCTCCAGTTACATTAACAACTGTTCTGCACATATCTAAAGGTCTATCTACTGCAAAAATTAGAGCTAAACCAATTGGTAATAATTCTGGAGGAAGTCTAACAGATTCTAAAACGATTACTAACATTACCATTCCAGCACCTGGAACTGCAGCACTA
>CALGIH010000354.1 GCA_937916035.1 uncultured Lacinutrix sp. | reverse complement strand
AGTTTCGGATTCATGGTTGGAGATTTTGTTCGAGATAAGGATGCAGTTACCGCGACGCTTTTAGCTTGTGAAATTGCTGCTCAGGCAAAAGCAAATGGAAGCTCGGTTTATGAAGAATTAATTCAGCTGTATGTTAACTATGGTTTTTATAAAGAGCATCTTATCTCTATTACAAAAAAAGGAATTGAAGGTGCAGAGGAAATCAAACAAATGATGATTGATGCTAGAGAAAACCCCTTAAAAGAAGTAAATGGAAGTAACGTTATTAGGATTGAAGATTACCAACTTTCTGTAGCTAAGAACCTTGTTTCTAGTGAAGAATCTGTAATCGATATACCAAAATCAAATGTACTTATTTATTATACTGAAGATGGTAGTAAAATTGCGCTTCGTCCAAGTGGAACAGAACCAAAGATTAAGTTCTATCTTAGCGTAAATACAAAATTAGCATCTGCTAAAGAATTTCATCAAAAAAATGACCTACTTAATAAAAGAATAGATGCTATCGTCAAAGACATGAAACTCAATTAATGGATTATATTAAAAAATTAGCACGATTCATAATACCCTATAAAAAGTATGCATACTTAAACATTTTTTTTAATGTTCTTTATGCTCTCTTTGGCACACTTTCGTTTGTGTCTTTAATGCCAATGCTTAAAGTTTTACTCAAAACTTCTGAGCGTATCTTAGAGAAACCCTTAAAAGAAAACTATGATGGCTTATTAGCTTATGGAGATTACTTAAATGATAGTTTAAACTATTTCATCACTGCAAAAGTTGAGGCTGATGGACAATATCAAGTACTCATTTTAATGATTGTTATTGTATTAAGTACGTTTTTACTTAAAAATATTTCGGGTTATTTTTCAAATTTCTTCTTAGCATATTTACGAAATGGTATATTAAAAGATATAAGAAACGAACTTTATCAGAAAACTGTTGAATTACCAATTGCATACTTCACTGAAAAAAGAAAAGGCGATATTATTGCAAGGATTTCAACAGATGTAAATGAAATACAAAACTCACTACTCGCAATTTTAGAATTACTAGTAAGAGAGCCACTCACTATTATTTTTACAATAATTGTGATGTTTACAATAAGCATTAAACTAACCATATTTGTGTTTGTTTTTATTCCTATTTCTGGATTAATAATTTCACGCGTTGGAAAAAGTTTAAAAAAACACTCCAAAAAGGTACAAGATGAGAATGGTGTGTTTTTGTCAATTTTAGATGAAACTCTAAATGGATTAAAAGTTATAAAAAGCTATAATTCTGAAAACAAATTTACCATTACATTTAAAAACTCTACAACTAGACTTTATCAATTTGCAAATACTTTAGCACATCGCTCAAATTTAGCATCTCCTACAAGTGAGTTTCTTGGTATCGTAGTCATTGCAGTGATTCTCCTATATGGCGGAAAAATGGTATTGGTTGATACTATTTTAACTCCTGATGAATTTATTACCTATATGGCACTTGCCTATAATATACTAACTCCAGCAAAAGCAATTAGCAAAGCAAGTTATAAGGTGAAAGCTGGAAATGCTTCAGCGGATCGTGTATTAGAAATTTTACAGACAACTTCATCCTTAAAAGACAACGAAAACGCTAAGCAAAAAATTGATTTCACAAGTGGAATTGAAATAAAAAACATCAACTTTAAGTACCAAGATGAACTTGTTTTAAAGAATTTCTCACTTAGTATTGAAAAAGGAAAAACTGTTGCACTTGTTGGGCAATCTGGAAGTGGTAAATCAACCATTGCTAATTTGGTTACGCGTTTTTATGATATCAATGATGGTAGCATAGAAATAGATGGCGAAGATATTAGAAACTTAACCAAGCATTCTCTTCGTAATTTAATAGGCTTGGTTACTCAAGATTCTATTCTCTTTAATGATACAGTGAAAAACAACATCATTCTTGGTAAAGAAAATGCTACTAATGATGAAATTATTGACGCTCTCAAAATTGCCAACGCATGGGAATTTGTTAAAGACTTACCTAATGGTATTGAAACAAATATTGGAGATTCTGGGAACAAGCTATCAGGTGGTCAGAAGCAACGTTTAAGTATTGCAAGAGCAGTATTAAAAAACCCTCCGATAATGGTTTTAGACGAAGCAACCTCTGCTTTAGATACTGAAAGTGAACGTTTGGTACAAGATGCTCTGGAAAACATGATGAAAAATAGAACTTCAATTGTCATTGCTCATAGATTATCGACCATTCAAAATGCAGATACTATTATCGTAATGCAAAAAGGTGAGATTGTTGAGCAAGGGAAACACCAGGAATTACTTGATAAAAATGGTGTTTATAATAATTTGGTTAACATGCAAAAGCTGAATTAAACTTCACAAAGGTTTATAAAATAAGAAAAGGATGTATTTGGGGACATGGTAACTCATAATCGGTTAAGTTGATGTAAAACTAAATCAAAAAACTGAACTAACCAAGAAAAAAATACATTTTATCGTGTTTATTTGCGTTTTAACGATGTTATTAATTATAAACTACTGATTATCAGTTGTTTTGCTTTAGTGCTATTTTAATAAAAAAAATAATCAATTGATTCGATTAAACTTTTCATAACTTTAGACGTCTAAGGATTAAACTTTCCCTTTTTGGTAAAAGAAGAACAACAATTAGTCATAGAACTCCATACTGCTTCAACTAGAGAGCAAGCCTTTAGAGAACTTATGACGCTTTACAAAGAGCGTTTGTATTGGCATATACGTAAAATTGTGATATCTCATGATGACACTGATGATGTTCTTCAGAATACATTTATAAAAGTTTATAAAAACATCAGTAAATTTAAAGGTGATAGCAAGTTATACTCATGGATGTATCGTATTGCAACCAATGAAGCCATTACACATTTAAACAGGAATGCAAAACATAATAATAGGTCAAGCGAAGAAATGCAAACGAAAGCTGTAAATAACTTAACCTCTGATGTCTATTTTGAAGGTGATGAAATTCAATTAAAACTTCAAAAAGCAATTGCTATATTGCCTCAAAAACAACAATTAGTTTTTAATATGAGGTATTTTGATGCCATTAAATATAAAGAGATGTCTGATATTTTAGAAACTAGTGAAG
>CALGIH010000353.1 GCA_937916035.1 uncultured Lacinutrix sp. | reverse complement strand
GGGAATGATAACCAACTTAATTGATATAACCATTTT
Organism: uncultured Lacinutrix sp.; assembly: GCA_937916035.1. Taxonomy (GTDB): domain Bacteria; phylum Bacteroidota; class Bacteroidia; order Flavobacteriales; family Flavobacteriaceae; genus CAJQLB01. Next base: position 3,084 of record CALGIH010000353.1, on the reverse strand, counting down.
CAATTGTTTATATCAGACGATAAGCGAAGTTAGTTTTAAAATCTTATAAAGTCAATAGCTTAAACCTAAACTTATACCGCATAATTAAACAAAAAACCCTAAGCAAATGCTTAGGGTTTAAATATAATTTAAAATTGTTATCGTCTAATCTTCAGGATGCATAAATTTCTGTTTTCCTAAAAGCACCTCTTCCGTTTCAACATGGCTATCGTCAGGCACACAACAATCTACAGGACAAACAGCTGCACATTGTGGCTCTTCATGAAAGCCAACACATTCTGTACATTTATCAGGAACTATATAATAAATTTCATCACTTACAGGCTCTTGAGCCTCATCAGCATCTACAGCCTTTCCATTTGGTAATACAACGCTACCTTTTAAACTAGTACCATCATTATATCTCCAATCGTCAGCGCCTTCATATATAGCAGTATTTGGGCATTCAGGTAGACAAGCTCCACAGTTAATACATTCATCTGTAATTATGATAGCCATAACAATTTTTCTTTTTAGTTTGCTTAAATTTGCAGTGCAAAAATAGCGCCAAAACAATTCATAACCAAACCATGCAATGAATTTAGAAAAAAGAATTAATGGATTTGTTGAGTTAGGAAAATTCATAAATCAATTTACTCGTGATGGTATTCATAAAGCTGAAAATATAGCACATAACGATTTGTTTTTTGATGGCTTTAAACATCAGTTAAAATTAGCGCAAGAGCATAATGGTTGGTTTACTAATGAGAATATATTATTTGCTACTGAAGGTTGGTCTAAGTTGTTGACAAATAGAAATATTAATAATTTATTAGAGAAGTATAACTTCAATGATTTTAGAGCTAAAAATGTAGCCATTGTTATGGCAGGAAATATCCCATTAGTTGGGTTTCATGATTTTCTTTCAGTACTTATTTCTGGTCATAATGTTTTGGTAAAGCAATCTTCAAATGACAAGTTTCTTTTGTCTTTTTTAGCTAAATATTTAGAGTATATTGAACCTCAATTTAAGAATAAAATAACATTTACTGAAGGGAAATTAGAAGGTTTTGATGCTGTTATTGCAACAGGAAGTGATAATACTGCACGTTATTTTGAATATTATTTCAAAAACGTGCCTTCTATAATAAGACGAAATCGTAATTCAGTTGCTGTCCTTACTGGAAATGAAACTAAAAATGAGCTTGAAGCTTTATCAGATGATGTTTTTAGGTACTATGGTTTAGGCTGTAGAAATGTGTCAAAGTTATTCGTACCAAAAAATTATGATTTTAAAGATTTTTTTGAAGCAATTTACAAATGGCATCCTATCATAAATCAAGCAAAATACGCTAACAATTATGATTACAATAAGGCTGTATATTTAATGAGCGAATTTGATATGCTTGAAAACGGATTCCTTATGATTAAGGAAGATGCAAGCTACTCCTCACCTATTGCAACCTTGTTTTATGAATATTATAATTCAGATGAAGAATTAAAAGAAAAATTAAACATAGATGCCGACAAGATTCAATGTGTTGTCGCCTCTGGTTTTTTGGATTCTGAAATTAATTTCGGTAAAACGCAAAACCCTGAATTATGGGACTATGCTGACAATGTAGATACTGTTGAATTTTTGTTAAGAATTTGATGACAAAATTATTATATTATTAATGCATAATAGGCAATTAATTCAGACCTTTGCCATGCAAAATTAAAAACAAAAAAGATGAAAAGGCATAATTTTAGCGCAGGACCTTGTATTCTCCCGCAAGAAGTTTTATTAAAATCTTCAGAAGCTGTAATGGATTTTAATGGTAGTGGCTTATCACTAATCGAGATTTCGCACAGAAGTAAAGGTTTTGTTGATGTAATGGAAAAAGCTAGGTCTTTGGCTTTAGAGCTTTTAGGCTTAGAAGGAAAGGGATATAAAGCATTATTTCTTCAAGGTGGAGCTAGTATGCAATTTTTAATGGTCACTCTTAATTTATTAGAAAAAAAAGCTGGCTATTTAAATACTGGAACGTGGAGTGAAAATGCAATTAAAGAAGCTCGAATTTTCGGCGATATTTTTGAGGTAGCGTCTTCTAAAGATAAAAAACATAGCTATATACCGAAAGGATATGAAATTCCGAAAGATTACGATTATTTCCACTGCACATCTAATAATACTATTTTTGGCACACAAATAAAGAAATTTCCAAATTGTCCAATCCCTATGGTATGTGACATGAGTAGCGATATATTTTCACGTCAATTAGATTTTTCAAAATTTGATTTGATATATGCTGGAGCTCAAAAAAACATGGGACCAGCTGGAACTACGCTTGTTGTAGTTAAAGAAGAAATTTTGGGAAAAGTCTCAAGAAATATTCCTTCAATTATGGATTACAATGTGCATATAAACAAGAGTAGTATGTATAATACACCTCCTGTTTTTGCGGTTTATACATCTATGCTGACGCTGGAATGGCTTAAGAATTTAGGCGGAATTAAGGGTGTTGAAATCGAAAATGACAAGAAAGCTACTTTAATGTATTCTGAAATAGATTTGAATCCTCTTTTTAATGGGTATACCACAAAAGAAGATAGGTCAAACATGAACGCAACATTTACATTAGCAAATGAAGATTTAAAAGAAACTTTTGACACCATGTGTCAAGAAGCAGGTATAGAAGGCTTAAATGGTCATAGAAGTGTTGGAGGCTATAGAGCATCAATGTATAATGCACTTTCATTAGATAGCGTAAAAGCATTGGTAGAAGTAATGAGTGAATTAGAAAGTAAAGCATAGAAATAAATGAAAGTATTAGCAAACGATGGAATTTCTCAAAGTGGAATTAATGCCTTAACAATTGCTGGTTTTGAGGTAAATACAACAACAGTCGCGCAAGAGCAATTAGTCAAATACATTAATGAGAATTCAGTTGATGTTATTTTGGTAAGAAGTGCCACTACTGTGAGAAAAGAATTAATTGATGCTTGTCCATCTATAAAAATTATTGGTCGTGGAGGTGTTGGAATGGATAATATTGATGTGGACTATGCAAGAAGTAAAGGTTTACATGTTATAAATACACCAGCCGCTTCTTCAAATTCAGT
>CALGIH010000352.1 GCA_937916035.1 uncultured Lacinutrix sp. | reverse complement strand
TACTTAACATCGAATCTATCCATTATGATAACCTATTTGTTTTCACATTGTATTCATCAATAAAAGGGAATTGACCTTCATCAGAAAACCCTCTTCCCATTCTGAATAATTTATCACCATCCATTTCTAATGCATTACGCCCATATTTATTTTTGCTAGTCACAAAATTACCTGGATCGCTATATACATCTTGATAGCTTCTATCTGTGATTATTTTTGGTTCTTGTTTATTGTTTGATGGATTAAAAAGGTAAGTTTTTGTGTTTCTTGTGTTCCACCAGCGATCATAAGCAATTGCAGTATTGTCATTTCCCCAATCAATTCCAGCTAAACGTTGTTTTGTTTTTAATAACAATTTTGGTTCCCCATTAAAAGGTGCTTCCAGCTGGTAGGCAGCATCTCTATATGCAACATCAACTGCTGGATCGCCATTATCTAAAACTTCAGCCCAAACCAAAGTCGCTGGCTGATCATCTCGCCATGACATATTGCGTTTACCTGTGCGTTCTGCCATAAAACCCTGTGGACGTACTTCATCCAAAGGGACATCATTTACCATTTTAACGAAACTTCCATCAGCTTTGTAAATATTACTTTCATTTGGAAAACGAGAATACGTTACTAAGTAAGAAAAAGGACGTTTTATCTTAGTGACCATTAAGTAGTTACCATCTGGCGAAAAGCTGATGTCTCTATACATATCAGCTGGCAAAAAACTACTCGCATTTCCATCAATGGATATTTTCTTGATTTCTGAAAGCGCTAATTGTTGAAAGTTAAACTCGTCGTTAGGAGTTTTAAGTAAATCTTGATACGTTCTGTTTTGAGCTTTGGAGCCATCACTAACGGAAACTGTTGGTCCTGTTGGAACTGCAGTGTCTGTATCTATTAGAGACTTTTTACTACTCGATAATGTTTTTACCAATAAGTTTTTACTATCGTTAAACCAATTGATGGTGCTTCCCATATTTGCATTAATATTGGCATCCGAAATTTTTGAAGCACTTCCATTTATAACATCCAATAACCAGACTTCAACACCACTATCTGTAGCATTAAGAAAAGCCATTTTTGTTTCATCTGGCGACCAACTAAAATAAGTTAGTCGAGGGTTTTTTGGAAGCCCTTTTACTTGACTAGCATCCTTATCAGAAGTTTTTTTAACTTTTAGATTGTTGTAAAATGTAGTTCTACTTCCAATGTTGGTCACTGGATTGATACGCAAACCTGCAAGTCGAAGTTCTTCTTCAGACAATTCAGCAATAGATGTAAACTGATCTCTGTAGATCAAGATCATTTGCTCGCCTTTGCTGTCAATTAAAACAGATGGAGCTAATGAAACATCAGCTAAATCGGCAATTTGCTTAGGAGGCATTTGATACGTTAAGTTGTCCTGAGCATAACTGGTAAATACAAAAAGTACGCTCATTATTTTTAATAGAGTTTTCATGTTGGTTAAATATTTTTTGTGCCATTGAAGATAAGGAAAATCAGCATTTTATGCTCAATACCTCTAGTTAAATTTAAAATAGTTGTTAGAGCATACTTATTTATGGTGTATGTGAAACGGTTTTTTATGTTAACCTTAGGTTTTATTACGCTCATAATTCGTAATTTTATATTTCGTATAAAAATGAAACTATGTACAATTCAAAAATAATAGGATTAGGAAAATACTTGCCCGAAAACGTTGTGACAAATGATGATTTGTCAAAAATGATGGATACTAATGACGAGTGGATTCAGGAGCGAACAGGTATTGAGGAACGACGATGGATTAAAGAAGGAACAGATGATACGTCTGCCGTAATGGGAGCAAAGGCAGCTAGAATGGCTATTGAACGTTCTGGGTTAACTAAGGATGATATCGATTTTATTGTGTTTGCAACCATGACACCTGATTATTATTTTCCAGGGTGTGGTGTTCAAGTTCAAGATATGTTGGATATAAAGAACGTTGGAGCTATTGATATTAGAAATCAATGTTCGGGTTTTGTATATGCTATTTCTGTTGCAGATCAGTTTATAAAAACTGGGATGTATAAAAATATTTTGGTTGTTGGTGCTGAATATCATTCCAACGGATTGGATAAAAGTACGAGAGGAAGAGGCGTAACCGTAATTTTTGGTGATGGAGCAGGAGCTTGTGTATTATCAAGAGAAGAAGATACAACCAAAGGTATTTTGTCAACGCATTTGCACAGTGAAGGAAAATATGCAGATAAATTGATAGTTGAAGCACCTAGTATTAAACATTGGGTTCCACAAATAATGGAGGCTGAAGAAGAAGATCTATCTTATTTCCCTTTCATGGATGGTACGTTTGTATTTAAACATGCAGTCATTAGATTTAGCGAAGTAATTATTGAAGGTTTGACGAAGAATGGATTGCAAAAAGAAGATATAGATATGTTGATTCCTCATCAAGCGAATTTGCGTATTGCACAATTTATCCAGAAAAAATTTGCTCTTAGAGATGACCAAGTATTTAATAATATTATGAAATATGGTAATACTACTGCAGCCTCTGTGATTATTGCGCTTACTGAAGCTTGGGAACAAGACAAGATTAAAGAAGGTGATAATGTAGTTTTGGCAGCCTTTGGTAGTGGCTTTACTTGGGGAAGTGTGATTATTAAGTGGTAAATAATTCCTGCGAAGGCAGGAATCTCATGAAATGATTATATTGTTTTAATACGATAAATTGACTCACAAAGGTTGCTCGCTAAGAACCAAGCTAAAAACAAATCATAAATTAATTTACAAGATTTCCATTTTCACAGGCATTCATAAAAAAACCCAGAACTAAGATGTTCTGGGTTTTTTAGCTATTAACCAACATTAACATTTACTAGAAATGTTCTTATACTTAAGACGTAAAAAGTGTCTTTTTATTTCATTAGAGTTTTAATTTTATACAAACTTTAACAGTTTGACATATAAAAACCCGAAGCTTATACTTCGGGTTTCTTATTAATAACCAAACATTAACACTAACCATCAACTATTATATGTAGGTTATTAATTAAAAAGTTCTGCTAGAAGAGTCCTCCTCCATCTTTTTCATTGTCATCTCTTTGTCTACGCGATTTTGCTCTGTATTTTTCGCCACCAAAACGATAATTAAAACCAAGGTTCCAAGTATTACTTTCCCAGTTAAATTCGGCTTTTTGTCTAAATGGTCTGTCAGCTGTAAGGGAAGCCTTCATGGTGTTAAATACGTCATTGTAATTAAAACTAAACGTTGCTTTTCCTGCTAAGAAACTGTAGCGCATTCCTAAGTTCACAAAGTGCATTGGATCTTGCTCAAATTGGACGCTTTTATTAGCTCCTCTGTAAAAGGCAAATGCTGTAAATGATAAACTTTCACTTACTTTAAAGTTGTTAAATACTCTAAAATTAAATGCAACGTTGTCAACTTCAACGGTTTCGATAAAGATATCACTCTCTGTTGCTACTTCTGCTGCCACAGTTAATCTTTCAGCGATGCTTTTTTGCGTTTGTGAGTACAGATCAAAACTCCCATTAATACTCCACCATGCTGTCGGACGATAATTTGATGTTAACTCAAAACCATAAGCAGATGTGTTTTCAAAATTGTCATCAGTTAATATTAAGCGATTAAAATCTGCTCTATCAACT
>CALGIH010000351.1 GCA_937916035.1 uncultured Lacinutrix sp. | reverse complement strand
TAAGTTATAAATCTATCATAAATTATATCATTCTTTTTTCTAAAAATGTTATTTTGGCATAGATTTACGTTATATACTTTTCTATAGTATTAATTAATCCCAAACTATGCGCATTACATTGCTTCTAATTGTCCTTATCACTGCATTACAGATGAGTTTTGGACAACAATCAACGAATCCTTTATTAACATCAAATGTAGAGTCTCAGCAAAAATGGGTAGATAGTGTCTATCTGTCTATGTCGCTTAATGAAAAAGTTGGACAACTGTATATGGTTCAAGTTTATTCCAGTCAGGATGAAAAAACAAAACAAGATATTATCAGTCAAATTAAAGACTATCATCTTGGAGGCATTATATATTCTAAAGGAGGTCCAGTTAGACAAGCAAAACTAAATAATGAATTACAGGCAGTGTCAAAAATCCCAATGTTAATAGGTATGGATGCTGAATGGGGATTGAGTATGAGGTTAGATTCTACTTATGCATTTCCTTATAATATGGCTCTAGGCGCAATAAAAGATAATAAACTTGTTGAACTTGCCGGAAAACATATAGGAGAACATTGTAAACGACTAGGAGTTCATTTTAATTTTGCTCCAGTAGTTGATATTAACACAAACCCCAAAAACCCAATTATTGGCAACCGTTCTTTTGGTGAAGATCGTGATAATGTAACTGATAAAGCTCTAGCCTTTATGAAAGGAATGCAAGGTGTTGGAGTTTTAGCAAATGCTAAACATTTTCCTGGTCATGGAGATACTGAGCAAGATTCACACCATACATTACCAACCATTAGTTTTAATGAAAAAAGAATAGATTCTGTTGAGCTCTATCCTTACAAAGAGCTTATAAAAAAAGGGCTTTCAAGTGTTATGGTGGCGCATTTAAATGTTCCTAGTTTAGAATCGCGAGAAAATTATCCATCATCATTATCAAAACATATAGTATCAGATATTTTAAAGGATAGTTTAGGTTTTAAAGGCTTAATTTTTACTGATGCTTTAACAATGAAAGCTGCAGCAAACTTTAATAGTCCAGGTGAAATTGACTTGGCTGCCTTTAAAGCTGGTAATGATGTCATGCTGATGTCTGCAAGTGTTTTAGAAGGCGTTTCTAAAATCATTGAAGCCTATGAAAATGAAGAAATAACCGAAGAACGTTTAGCGCACTCCGTTAAAAAGATTTTAATGGCTAAATATAAAGTTGGCCTTAATGCTTATAAACCAATTGGCATTTTTAATTTATTTGAAGATTTAAACAGATTAGAGGATGATGTTTTATATGAAGAACTCATTGAAAACGCTTTAACTGTTATAAAAAATAAGCCAGATAATTTACCGTTAAGAAGTTTAGAAACACGCTCTATTGCTTATGTAAAGCTCGGAGATGATGATGGTACTCCGTTTCTAAGAGAACTTCAGAAATATGGTAAAGTTCATGAGGTAAAAGATGATAATTTAAGCAGTTTAATTGGCAAGTTAGGCAACTATAATACAGTGATTGTTGGATTTCACAAATCCAATGATGATCCTTGGAAAGACTACAACTTTACAGATCAAGAACTTGTTTGGTTGTACGAAATTGCTCGAACCAATAATATCATACTAAATGTTTTTGCAAAACCTTATGCCTTACTGGATTTAAAAACCACAGAGAATTTTGAAAGTATCATGGTAAGCTACCAAAACAGTGAGATAGCGCAACAAAAGGCGGCTCAGTTAATTTTTGGAGGCATAGGAGCAAAAGGACATTTACCTGTTTCCGTTAGTGATGAATTTAAAGTAGGAACAGGAATTGAATTTCCGTCAATTAGTAGATTAGCTTATTCCATTCCAGAGCGTGTTGGCATGAATTCGCTGCGCTTGGCAAAAATAGATAGTGTTGCTCAATATGCTGTAGATTCACTAATGACTCCAGGTATTCAATTATTAATAGCTAGAAAAGGTAAAGTAATATACAATAAAAATTTTGGCTATCACACTTATGAAAACAAAGCAATAGTGAAGTCAACAGATATCTATGATGTTGCTTCCTTGACAAAAATTTTGGGAACATTACCACTTTTAATGGAATTAGAAGAAAAAGGAGTTGTGACTCTCGATACTAAACTTTCAGAAATTTTACCTGACTACAAAGGCTCTAATAAAAAAAATGTAACCATCAAAAAGATGCTGTCTCACTACGCTAGATTAGAACCATGGATTCCATTCTATATTAGTACTC
>CALGIH010000350.1 GCA_937916035.1 uncultured Lacinutrix sp. | reverse complement strand
TATAATAAATTTTAAACTGTTGATCTATACTGAAACTGCTCACTGAAAATATGCTATTAATTTACACTCATAAAAGGACACCTCGCTTAAATTATATTTTTAAGCAAATATGTACTCGTATTTTGGGTATTCCAGTGTCTTTTACTACCAAAGTTGAAGAGTTTATTGCGCACGATAGGTTGAAAATGTCGTATTCTACACAACAACTAGGAAATGAGTTTCATATAAGAAGTCACTATATTTTGTTTGAACAAGGGCTTTCTGATATTGATATTCATGTTCAGCCATGGGAGCGTACTAAATGCTTTTTTTATAATGGAGATAAAAGCGATATTCCGTTTGATATTTTTGCGGCTTCTTTTTATTTATTGAGTCGTTATGAAGAGTATTTGCCACACGTAAAAGATGAATATGGACGCTTTACTGCAAACAATAGTATTGCTTTTAAGCATCAATTTTTACATCAACCAGTTGTAGATATTTGGGCATATAAATTTAAAAAAGCGTTAAGCTTAAAATTTCCAGATTATCAATTTAAAGAAAGATCATATAAGGTGAAGCCTGTTATAGATGTTCCAATGGCCTACTACTTTAAAAGCAAAGGCTTAATGCGAAGTATAGGAGGTACTTTAAACGATTTGTTTCGATTTAAATTAAAGCAATTATCACAGCGATACATGGTGCTTACTGGGCTCAATAGAGATCCTTATGACACTTTTAAATGGATAATTAATAAACAAAAACAGGTAAAAGATAAGTTTCAGGTGTTTTTTTTAATCGGAGATTTCTCTACCTATGATAAAAATATAAATATCAACAAAAAAGGATTTGTTTCTTTAATTAAATCGGTTGCAGATTATTGCAAAGTTGGGTTAAAAGTGTCTTATTTTGCTTTGGATGATTTTGATGTTTTAAAAAAGGAAAAAACTAATATTGAGTCTGTTATTAATACCTCTTTAGTGGCTTCACGAAATTCATTTAATAAGTTAAACCTTCCTACCTGCTACAGAAATTTGGTAAATTTGGAAGTAAAAGAGGACTATTCAATGGGTTATATAAATGAAATTGGGTTTAGGGCAGGAACGTGTTCTCCGTTTTTATTTTATGATCTTGATTATGAGGTGCAAACACCACTCATGATACATTCTTTTCATATTCTAGATTTTGCCTTGCTTAAAACAAAGTCACAACTCGATAAAAAACAAACCCTTGAAAAATTAATTAAGGAAGTGAAAAATGTCAATGGAACTTTCATTCCAATTTTCCATAATTACTCCTTTAGTAAGGAAGAACGTTGGCAAGGATTTAAAGATTTATTTAACTATATATTAGACTCAGAAGATGAAGCTTGATAACATTTCGCATATTTTTTTTGATTTAGATCATACACTTTGGGATTTTGATAAAAACTCAGGGTTAACCTTTGATAAAATATTTCAAATAAATGATATAGATGTCAATTTGAAGAAATTTTTAGAGATTTATGAGCCCATAAATCTCAATTACTGGAAACTATATCGTGAAGAAAAAATAGATAAAGAGTCTTTGCGTTATAAGCGCCTAAGTGACACTTTTAACATTCTAAATATTGAAGTAAAATCTAGGGTAATTAATAAACTTTCAGAAGATTATATTGAGCATTTATGCACCTTCAATCATTTATTTGATGGTACCATTGAAATATTGGAGTATTTAATGCCAAAATATCAGTTGCATATTATTACTAATGGTTTTAAGGAAGTTCAGCAAGGAAAGTTGAACAATGCTAATATTCAGCATTATTTTAAAACCGTTACAAACTCTGAAATGGCTGGTGTTAAAAAACCAAACCCAAAGATATTCAATCATGCGCTTTTGTTGGCAAAAGCAAATATTGAAAACAGCGTTATGATTGGAGATAATTTAGAAGCAGACGTTTTGGGTGCTTTAGATATGGGGTTGGATGCTATTTGTTTTAATTATCATAAAGAAAATTTAACCAATGGTATAAAATTTGTTGATAATCTGTTGGATTTAAAACACTATTTATAATAATCTCAATGTATATTTAAGCTCAAAATAATAACTAATTTAAAGTGAACCTGATCTAATGAAAAAGCTATTAATGATTCTAATTTTTGCAAGTTGTTTCCTTAAAATAACTGCACAACATAGTATTAATGATTATAAATATGTAATTGTAGAAAAGCAATTTCATTTTCAATCAGAGCCAAATCAGTATAATCTTAATGAGTTAACACGATTTTTGTTAAAAAAAAATGGGTTTAGACCTATTTTAGAAAGCGATATTTTTCCGAACGATTTAAAATCTAATTACTGTTTAGCATTGCATTGTGAGGTAATAGCAAAGGGGTTTCTTAAAACAACAGTTACTATTACTTTAAAAGATTGTAACAATAACTTATTATTTCAAGCTGAAGCCACGACTAAAGAAAAGGATTTTGATAAAGTATATGCTTATGGAATAAGAGAGGCGTTTGAAAGTTTTAATGTATTAGAATACAATTATGTGCCTAATAATGCTATTGTTAATAATACAGCGACTACAGTTGAAGAGCCTGAAATAAATGAGACTGCCGAAGTAGAAAAACGAAAAGCTGAAATAGTAGAGCTTAAAAAAGAAAAAGAAGAAAAAGCTGTTAAACTTGAAGAGGATACCATAAAAAAAATAAAAGAAGAACCTAAGACTGAAAAAGAATCTTCTTACTTAGAAGCTGTTACTATAGACAATGGCTATAATTTAGTCAATGTCGAAAATAAAAAGGTACTTCATGTACTTATTAAAACAGGCATGGAGAATGTGTTTACTGTAAAAGGAGACAATGGTATTGTATATAAAAAAGAAGGAAAATGGATGAGAGAATATAAAAAAGGAAAGAAAACGGTTGTTGAAATACTTAATATTATTTTTTAATAATCATACTTATCTTTCCAACGTTTTTTAAGGAAATCTCTGAATGTATTTTCGCGAGCATTGTTTCCAGGATCGTATAATTTTGTATTCTTAATGTCTTCTGGCATAAATTCATGATCGGCAAAATTGTTCTCGTGATTATGAGCATATTGATAATTTTCGCCATAGCCTAATTCTTTCATTAATTTGGTTGGCGCATTTCTTACTGATAAAGGGACACTTAAATCTCCTGTTTCTTGTACCAATTGCTGTGCGTCCTTAATTGCAACATAAGAAGCATTGCTTTTTGCAGAACACGCTAAGTAAGTAACACATTGACTCAAAATGATTCTAGATTCAGGAAAACCAATGGTTGATACTGCTTGAAACGTACTATTAGCAATAACCAAAGCTGTTGGGTTTGCATTTCCAATGTCTTCACTTGCAAGAATTAGTAATCTTCTTGCAATAAATTTAACGTCTTCACCACCTTCAATCATTCTAGCCAACCAATATACAGCGGCATTAGGATCACTTCCACGAATAGATTTTATCAATGCCGAAATGATAT
>CALGIH010000349.1 GCA_937916035.1 uncultured Lacinutrix sp. | reverse complement strand
ACACCATAACGATCAAAAAGTTCTAGAATTCCATATGGAGTAGCTGGAATAAATGAAGACATATCTAAAGCCATCCTACCAAAATTCATAGGATGAAAACCATCCACATCTTTATTTGGATTTACTGCGAGGAGTACATTTTGTTCATCTATTTGTTCTGGTAAAGGCAACTGTACTATAAAGCCATCAATATCATCATTATTATTTAACTCCTCAATAGCATCCAACAATTCAACCTCACTAGTGGTATTTGACAATTGGATGAGTGTTGATTCAAAGCCAACGCGTTCACATGCTCTTACTTTACTTCCAACGTAGGTTAAACTTGCTCCATCATTTCCGACAATTATAGCTGCTAAATGCGGTACTTTTTCACCCTTAGCTTTCATTTTTTTAACTTCTTCAGCAATTTCATCTTTAATGTCATTACTAATTTTTTTTCCGTCTAGAATTGTCATGTATTTTTAAGTTTGCAGTCTCAGTCGCAGTTTTCAGTAATCATGCTTACGTCATTAGTTTTCAGTAGCAGTCTCAGCTTCTTGACCTTAGTCAAGCTTTACTCCGAATTTCTCTGGATTATTAATCATATAATTTATTAATTTACCAACTTCAATTACTTGATTTGATAAACTTATGTGTTGTTCGTTTGAAATATATTTACATGCAAAAGCAAAATCTAACCATGTACTGGTTTCAGAATTTTCGCCATCCGCATCTGTAAGTTTACTTATAAAATGCTTAGGATACCTTCTTTTTCTATAAGCCTCTGCCAAATTAGCATTTACAGATCTTGAACTTCGTCTAATTTGATCTGTTAACGAATAGGTTTCTTCTTTTGGAAATGACTTAGAAATTTCAAAAATAGACAAAGCCAAATTAAATGCTTTTTGGTATGCTATTAATTTTTTGAAATCCATTTTATTATTTTACTAAAAACTTTAATTGAACAAAACTACAAACTGCGACTGTATGCTGCCGACTAACTACTGCATATTTTTCATCATTTGCATCATCTTCTTTCCGCCGCCGCCTTGCATCATTTTCATCATTTTACTCATTTGGTCAAATTGCTTAATCAATTGATTTATTTCTTGTACTGAGGTTCCTGAACCTTCGCTTATACGCTTTTTTCTGCTCGCATTTAATAGTGCTGGTTTTGTGCGCTCATCTGTTGTCATGGAGTGAATAATGGCTTCAATGTGTTTGAAGGCATCATCATCAATATCAACATTTTTCATCATTTTTCCAGCACCAGGAATCATTCCCATAAGGTCTTTCATGTTTCCCATTTTCTTCACTTGCTGAATTTGCTTTAGGAAATCATCAAAACCAAATTGATTCTTGGCTATCTTCTTTTGAATCTTACGTGCCTCTTCTTCATCAAATTGTTCTTGCGCTCTTTCAACTAATGACACAACATCTCCCATACCAAGGATACGATCTGCCATACGAGATGGATAGAACACATCAATAGCCTCCATTTTTTCACCTGTACCAATAAACTTGATGGGTTTATTTACTACAGATTTAATAGAAATTGCTGCTCCACCACGAGTGTCTCCATCTAATTTTGTTAGAATGACTCCATCAAAGTTAAGAATATCATTAAATGCTTTTGCTGTATTAACAGCATCTTGTCCAGTCATTGAATCTACGACAAACAATGTTTCTTGTGGTTGGATAGCTTTATGAATGTTTGAGATTTCATTCATCATTGCTTCATCAACTGCTAAACGACCTGCGGTATCAATAATAACGACATTAAAACCGTTGGCTTTAGCATGAGCAACGCCAGCTTTCGCAATAGCAATTGGATCATTATTTCCACGATCACTAAAAACCTCAACATTTATTTGCTCTCCTACAATATGTAATTGATCTATTGCAGCAGGACGATATACATCACATGCAACTAATAAAGGTTTCTTAGTTTTCTTATTTTTAAGATAATTGGCTAGCTTACCAGAAAAGGTTGTTTTACCAGAACCTTGTAAACCAGACATTAATATAATTGAAGGTGTCCCAGACAAATTAATGCCTTCTGCATCGCCTCCCATTAATTCGGTTAGCTCATCCTTAACAATTTTCACCATGAGTTGTCCTGGCTGCAAATTGGTAAGTACGTTTTGACCAAGTGCTTTTTCTTTTACTCTATTGGTAAATTCTTTAGCAATTTTGAAGTTAACATCGGCATCTAAAAGTGCACGACGTACTTCCTTTAGAGTTTCTGCAACATTTACTTCGGTTATGCTTCCATGGCCTTTTAATACGTGGAGGGCTTTATCTAGCTTATCGCTTAAATTATCAAACATAGTCTTACTTCTAATTTAAAGTACATCATTACAAAATGTTTCGATGTATTAGGAAAGTTGCAAATTTAATAATTTGAAGCTTATTATTGAAGTTCATCTTATATAAAATAAACTTAAATAAAAAGGCTGCCAATATTTTGACAGCCTTTTTTCCTAAACATTAAATAACTAACTTAAAACGACTAAACAAAATTTAATATTTAGTTATGAACATTCTCTTTCAATTACTATTTCAGAGTCTCCATCAACTAACACTATTCGATCAGCACCGCACTCTACTACCAACCATTCGCTATTAAAGACTGAGAAGTTATTCTCTAGTTGACTTATAACTAAATACACGCCATCATTTGGATTTCCAAAAGTGGACCAAACACCAAAGTAATTAGCTCCTCCACCTTCAATTAACAGGTCTTGATTATCGTTAAATTGAATTGCAAAATCATTAAAGGCAATACTACCATCTACAGAGACAGCTACCCAATAACATTCAAACTCCATTAAATATAATCTAATTCTTCTTCTGAACATCCATTTTCTGATTCGCAAGCCTGTTCCATTACGAGTGTATAATCTCCATGTATAAATTGCAGTCTATCATCATCACATTCAACAAGTTTCCATTCTTTAGAAATGTTCATATAATCTCCAGACAGATCTAAGGTCAAATAAATATGGCCTTCAATAACTGATAGACCATAGCCGCCAATGATATCACCTCCAATTTTAACAGCACCATCTTCTGTAAATACTAATGGT
>CALGIH010000348.1 GCA_937916035.1 uncultured Lacinutrix sp. | reverse complement strand
TGCCACTTACTTCTCTAACTGTGGTAACACCATGTGCCATCCAAAGTTTAAACACATAATCAGAATCTGCACCTTGTGCATCACCACCAATATGTACATGCATGTCTATAAATCCAGGTAATAAATACATACCATTAGCATCCAACTCTTTTCCTCCTGGTGCTAATTTAGGACGGCTTGCTTCGTTAATTGGTACACCATCATAGCCAACAACTTGTATGTCTTTAATTATATTATTTTCTACTACAATATCAATGGGTCCTCGAGGAGGTGAACCGTCACCGTTTATAAGGGTTACACCACGAATGATGAGTTGAGAATGTGGTCCATCTCCAAGATAATTATCTTGAGCAAAACCGTTTAAAACAAATAGGAGCGAGAATAGAATAGTTAGTTTTTTCATAATATTTCCCAACTTGATTGGGAATCTTTTTTAGTTAAATAATTTAATATTTTATTGTTAATTAGTTGCCTTTTTTCGGAACAGAAATATGATTACCTAAAAACAGTGCATTTAAAAAGAGTCGGTTTGTGCCATACCAAGCACCTCTAAAATTAGGATTATCTGCAAACATGACGACACGACCTCTTCCTAATGGACTCACAATAAGTGATGCCGAAGGTTTTAAGTAAATGTTCAAATTGTCGTTTGAGATATATCCATCAATATGAGGATTCTCGGTATACTTAGCTACAGTGCCATATTCACTAGTACTTGGTGCTAAAAACACATTATTGTTTTTATAAACAGGAACTAAATTATTTCGATATCCAAAACCTAAAGGATGAGTTATGTCTAAGTCAACCTCAAAAATGGCTCCACCTATTTCTTCTCTTCCTAAGTTTTCTGAAGCATTAACATATGGCAATCTTTCAACTTTTTCAGCTTCCTCTTTTTTGTCCTTGTCTTTGTCTTTTGGCTTCGGTTTTTCAGTTAATTTTTCTTTGACCAATTTTTTGTCAATGACCCATTTCGATGCAGTGCCTATAGTAATTAATGTATTACCATTGGCAGTCCAATCTTTAATATTTTGACGCTGAATAGAATCGAGAGTATTATAACTTCCAGATGCTAAAACAAGTATGTTGTATTTGTCTAGCCAATTCCCACGTAAAGTATTGGTTTGAATCTTTGTTATTGGCATCTTTGTTCTTGTGTCCAATAAATGCCATACTTCACCAGCTTCAGAAGAACTTACACCATCACCAACAAGTATGGCTGCTTTTGGTTTTTTTACGGTTCTAAAATTATTACTTCCTAAATCTATTCCTTTGATACTGAATCCAGTATTTGCTGCATAGATTGGCACATTAAATTTATTTTGAGCCTCACGTACAATTTCATAAACCTTATCGCTAGACAGTTTTTGCTGTTTACTTATAGGAATCATTATGCTTCCATAATTAAAATCTTTATTTCCTAGATTGGTTTTTGATGAAAAGGGCTTAAAAGCTGAAGAGGCTATAACACCTTTTGATTGCATATAATATAAAGCTGAAGGTGCATAGTAGTCATCCCAATCCATAATATATGCGTAGTCGCTTTTAGGGACTAAGGTAACTTTATTTATGCTTTCTGTAGACTTAACTTCTTCACCAAGATTAGCTGTTTTTAGTCCACGATATTTCAGGTTATAAAAATTAGCCACACTCCAAGCTGAAGCATCATAAAATACACTGTCGCGATATTTACTATAAGTTTCAAACATGGTTTGAACCATTCTGCGTTGAGGTTGCTTTAATGGGACTGTAAACTTGTTTCCGTTTTTATAGACTTTTATTTTGTGCTCTAAAAGGAAATCGACAAACGTTTTGTTTCGGTTATTATCATAAGCATCTCCAAATTCGTATGCCTCAAAACCAGTTGGTGCTTTTTCAGTCAGTGCAGTTTTAAAGAATGTTTGCTGGTATTTTCGCAAGTATGCTTTGTTTTCAACGGCAGCTTTAATGGTTGCAATGCCAGATGTGTACTGATTTCTAATAGTAAACGCAAAAGACATGGTGCCAAAATCTGTATTCTGTAGGTGACCTCTTGAACTTGCTTGTTCAAATAGTAAAGCTAAAGCACCTTGTAAATCTGGATAAGACGAGCCATAACCTGGATAGGTACCATCAAAAGATTCTTTAGTATAGTAGAAAGAGCCAATATCATCTAAAGCCTCTGTGAAATAAGGAGCAAACATATCGTTCAAGTCCTCGTAATTTTCTTTTGGCATGATTGGATCCTGTGAACCAATGGGTTTCATAGGTTCAAAAAAGTGATTGCTATTGGTCCCCATTTCATGAAAATCGGTCACAACATTTGGATACCATTGATGATACCAATTTAATTTCCCTTGACTTTCAGGATTTACAGCTAATAACCAATCTCTGTTTAAATCAAACCAATAATGATTAGTTCTTCCTCTTGGCCAAGTTTCGTTATGTTCGGCATCTGCACCATCTGACACGATTTCTTTAGCGAGGAATTGATTTGCCCATTGTGTATGCCTGTCACGACCATCAGGATTAATGGTTGGATCGATAAAAATAACTGAATTCTCAATATAATTTTTTACCTCAGAACTGTTTGAGGCCACTAAAGTGTATGCGGTTAATAAAGCTGCTTCAGAACTTGAAGGTTCGTTACCATGCACATTATATCCAAGTTGAATAAAAATAGGAACAGCATTATAATTTGTTGGCGATTGATTAGGATCTATAAATTTTAAATGCTCTGTTTTAATGGATTCTAAGTTCTTTAAATTTTCAGGCGTTGAGACACGTAACATGACTAATTTACGCATTTCATGTGTATAACCATAGGTTTCAATTTCTGCACGATCAGAAAGTTCAGCCAGTTTGGTTAAATACGCAACAATTAAATCATGTCTTGTATGCTGTGATCCAATGGGTCTACCTAAAAATTCTTCAGGCGACGGAATGTCTGGATTAAAAGGTGCTTTGTTTTTAAAAAAATAGTCTTGTGCTGAAAGCGTTGTTATCATGAATGTAGCACATATCATGGTGAAAACAAATTTTGTTAGTCGCATTTGGTTGGTTGGTTAGAAAAATGAAAATTAAAAATAAGGAAATTATATTACTCTTGTAGCAAATGATTTACATTTAACATTTTCCGTTCAAAAATCTTAGAGTTGTCTTATTTTGAAGCCACCAACAATTCCTTATTAAACTGCATCAATTGAATTTTCTCACGTTCATTTTGAAATTTGTAAACTGAAACTGCTTTCGTCTCGGTTGCTTTTCCCCAATTATAAAACTTGGTTATTTTAAAATACGTTGGCTCTGGTTTTTTATTGCCTTTGTAGCTAATGTTTACCAACCATTCACCATCTTTTAAATCGTCAATAAAAAATTCTTTACTTGAATAGCCTTTTTCTTTTTCGTCAGTAATGAGTTCTTGGTTGCCAGCTAACGTATGCTCAAATACATACGAGCGTAGATCGGGATTTACAAATTCTAAATCAAATTCAGCCTCCGAAGAATTCCATTCTACGACAATGCGCACATCGTTTCTAAAATCGAACAAATTTTCACTCTTTGGTACAAATTTTTCTTTGATTTCTGTTTGGTTTCTTCTACTAAAATATAACCACTCCATTTCGTTGTAAATGAGTTCACCAATCCCTTCAGTACTCACATCATTACCTTGCATAAGGTAACTCATGTACAAACGCCATGACTTTTTATATTGGTCATTATCTATATATGCATTTGCCAAATCACGATACGATTGTGCATACTGAGGTCGCAGTTTAAACGTAAGTTCATAAGCTTCAATAGCTTCTTTAGGTCTGCCAATAGTTTGTAGATGAAAAGCAATGGCTTTTAATACTTCTGGATTTTTGCTGTTGCGTTCTATAAGTTCTTTAAAAATTTGAGTGGACAGTGTTAAGTCGTTAAAATGGGATACAAATTTTTGTGCAATGGCAATATGATCGGCATAACTAGGTAGTTGATTTTTAAGTTTTTCATCATAGTAAATGAATGCTTTTTGCTTATTCGGAAATGCTTCCAAGGCATCAGCATACGAATTGGCATTTAAACTCGACAAGGATATTTGCGAGGCATCATTGGCATAATAATCTTTGTTTGTGTATTTATCTGCTATTTTATTTCTATTGGCTTCCGCAGCGCTAAAGTCACCAGATTTAGTAGTAACTACAATCACACCACCTCTTCCAGCTGTTCCATAACGAGTAGTTGAAGCTAATGATTTTAAAAGGTGGATGTCTTTGATATTTGCTGGATCAATTTGTGGAATGCCATTCACAATAACTCCATCAACATCAAAAATTGCTGGAACATCAGTATTTATGGAACCTGTGCTTCTAAGTTTTACAACCATGTTTACACGATCTACAGTTACACCAGCAACTTTACCATTCAACACATCTAAGATATCTCGAGCTCCAGAAGTAACATCATTGCCATCAATATAAGCGGAAGAGTTTCCTGACGTTTTTGGGTCGTAAGTTCCCATTGCTGTTTTAAACGTCTTATCTGCTTTTTTAGCAAGCTCTGCAGTTTTGCCTAGTTTTCCATCTGCTGTTACGATTACTGTTTCTAGTTCATTTTGTTTTTCAACCATTTCAATGTTTAACACTTCTGTAACATCTTCCACAATAATAGAAACCGTTGCAAAGCCAACATGAGAGTATTGAATAATATCACCAACATTGGCTTCAATACTATAAGTGCCTTTAGGGCTGGTTACGATGCCCGAGTTTTTGCCAACAATACTAATATTTACTAATGGCATTGGTGCATCTAAATAGGTAACCTTACCATGAATGTCTTTGGCAATGATAAATTTAGGTTGTGTTGTGGTTATGTTTGCTGATGAAAATGTTGCTTCATCTGAAGTGGTTACAGCATCTGCGTTGTAATAGTTTTGGTTTTGGTGTTGTTCGGCAACGGCTTTTCTTTTTTCTTCTTGAATTTCAGGAGACATTTTGGTTCTTATAATTACAAGAGATTTATGTTTAACTATATATATGTCTTCAATGTTGCTAATGTCTATTTGTTCAGGAAATGCAACTTCCATACCATCTACAACATATGTTGCCGCTTTTTCTCTAATGAGAAGCACAGGAGGAATTCCTACAGCTCTGGTTCCAGCAACTTTACCTCCAAGTGTTCCAGCTAAATTTGGGCTACCAAGATTGAGAGATTTTCCAGGGACATATTCAATAGCAAGGCCTGATTTTTTTGGATTAAACGTCCCAAAAGAGGTTTTTAGCTCAACATTCATCTTTTTTTCAAACTCTATTGCTTTTTGGTCTATACGAGCTTTCACCACTACTTCATCCAATTGGTTGTTTTTTTCTTGTAGTTCAATATTTAAGGTTGAGGTTACATCTTCAACCATGACAGCAACGGTTGTGTAACTAACATGACTATATTCAACAATGTCTCCAATGTTTGCTTGTAAGTTATAATCACCTTTGTCATCTGTTTTTATCGCTTTTGAAGTGCCTTTAATAGTAATATTTACATTAGGAATAGGTGCGAATAGATTGGTGACTTTCCCAGAAATAGTTTTAATAAGATTATTTGATGATAAGGTTTCGGTTTCATCTGAGACTATGGCATCGTCGTCATAATAATTTTGGTTTCTATGTTTTTCAGCAGTTATTTCTCTGTACTCTTCACTATTTGTAGTTCTGATTATCATTATTTGAATAGGACTAGGGTATTTGGCTGACCTAATTGTGGCGACATAAATGTCGCGAATAGTAGACATCTTAACGTGAGGCTCAAAATCAAATATTTTGCCATCAACTTCAAATTCTGTGAAAAAATCTATTCCTTTTGGATAATAAAATTTAAGAGCATCTGATAAGGTTCTGTATTGCGTTGCAATTCTATCTCGAGAGAAATACCTAGAATCAGGCAATAACATTGGGTTTATATTTCCGTGTGAAGTATTAATTTTTCTATTGTATTCATCTCCAGGGGATGATTTTTTTGTTTTTGAAGTGCCTTCAACAATTACTTCATCTAATTTGGTAACATAGTTATCCATTTCAATATTTAAGACACTAGTAACATCTTCTATCGTAATGGTTACAGTTTCAAAACCAACGTAACTATATTGGATTTGGTCTCCAATGTTTGCTTGTAAACTATAGTCGCCATTGTCGTTTGTTTTAGTGCCTTTTGAAGTATTCTTAATAGTAATGTTTACATCTTTTAAAGGCTCATTAAGATAGGTTATAGTACCTGAGATTTCCTTGGTGCTTTTAGTTTGTGAGTACGCTGAAGTTAATACAACTAAAAGCAATAAGGTAAGAATAGCATGTTTCATAATGGGTTGATTTTATATTGATTACGCGCAAAAATCAATCTTAAAGCTAAGAAAAAAATGTTAATAATAGATAGGTATTTATTTTTTAACAATTACATGTGGAATATTATCTACATTCCAATCAATTACCAATCCTCCTGCTAAAGATTGAGCAATCTCTTTTCCATATAAAAACTCACATAAATAGAGTGCAGCCTCAAAGCTTTTAGCTCCACCAGCTGAGGTAATGTATTTTCCGTCGTGTACAAATAACACTTCTTTTCTAATATCAAGATTTGGAAACATAGTTCTCATAGCATCAATGTCACTTGGAAAAGTTGTAGATACAGCATCATCTAATAACCCTGCTTTTGCTAACACAAATGCACCATCACAATGTGAGGTAATAAATTGTGCTTCTTTATCAACCATTTTCACAAAGTTAATCATGGCATCATCGTCTAAATCTGAATCTAAATGATGTTCTGCACTTGGCACAACGAGAATATCAATTTTTGGTAATTCATCTGACAGGTAATTAAAATCAGGAATTATTTTCATGCCTTCAAATGTGGTAATAGCATCATCTGTATTGGCAACCGTAAATACATTCATAGCTTTAATACTATCTCTAAAAATGGTGTGTTGAAAAATGTCATAAGGTGCTGTAAGTTCAGTATTAAATGTACCATCCATAATTAAGAAAGCCACGTTGTAGCGATTGGATTCTAGTTTGGGAAACTCCTTAATTTCTGTGAAAGCAGGAAATTCATCAATTATATCTTTCTTTTCTTGTGAAGAATTACAGCTTCCTAAAAGCATGAATGTTATAATGTAAAGTATATTTTTCATCTATTTTCTTATTTAATTCTCCAAGGAGGATTTTTTCTATTGGTTCCAGCGTGATACAAAATGATATGATTCCCATCTGGATCTTCCAAATGAGCTTCTCGCCATAACCATGTTTTATCTTCTGGGTCGCTTATAAAGATAATTCCTTTTTGTTTTAATTGAGAAACCAAAGCATCTAAATTTTCATCTTCAAAATAAATACTCAAACCATTTCCTTTTGGTAGCGTTTCCGCTTTGTGAATGGAGAAGGTTGCTTCGCCATCAGGACATTCAAACCTAACATAGCGAGGGAAAGCTTCGACTATTAAA
>CALGIH010000347.1 GCA_937916035.1 uncultured Lacinutrix sp. | reverse complement strand
CAACATCTATTCTAGCAACTACTCTATCTTTTCCTTGGTGATGTAGGCCAAAACTGTTCATTGAACCGTCAGCATTCAATACATCAATCACTTCAAGATGATGCCTATCACCTATTTCTTTATCATTTACATCATGTGCAGGCGTTACTTTTAAACAACCTGTACCGAACTCAATATCTACATAATCATCTTCAATTATAGGAATCACACGATTACAAATAGGCACAATAACCTTTTTCCCTCTTAAATGCTTAAAACGCTCATCATTAGGGTTGATGCAAACTGCTGTATCTCCCAAAATGGTCTCAGGTCTCGTCGTTGCAATAGTTACAAAACCTTCTTCACCTTCAATTTTGTATTTAACATAATACAATTTGTCAGTACGCTCCACATGATTCACTTCTTCATCTGACAAGGTTGTTTGTGCTTCAGGGTCCCAATTAACCATTCTGTAGCCTCTGTAAATAAGTCCTTTGTTGAATAAATCAACAAACACCTTAATCACAGCTTCATTCATTTCATCATCCATGGTAAACTTTGTACGATCCCAATCGCATGAACATCCCAATTTCTTAAGCTGTTCAAGGATAGCCCCTCCATATTCATGCGTCCATTCCCAAGCATGTGCTAGAAATTCATCTCTAGTCAAATCATTCTTGTCAATACCTTGTTCTTTAAGTTTCGCAACCACTTTAGCTTCTGTTGCAATGGATGCATGATCAGTTCCAGGAACCCAACATGCATTTTTACCTTGTAAGCGAGCACGACGAATTAGAACATCTTGAATGGTGTTATTAAGCATGTGTCCCATATGCAAGACTCCAGTTACATTTGGTGGAGGTATTACGATGGTATAAGGTTCTCTCTCGTCTGGTTCTGAATGAAAATAATTATGTTTCATCCAGTAATCGTACCACTTACTTTCTACATTAATAGCATCATATTTTGATGGAATAGACATACTTTGGAATAGTTTTTGAATAATAAAACACAAAAGTACTTATATTTTGTATTCTGTAAAATATTAATGCTGTATTATGTACGTGAATTCTTAATGTTTGTGCTAAGATTCGTGCATTACATCCATTATTTTTGTAGAATATTCAAAAAGTAAGTATGTTTACAACATAAAAATAAAAAAAGATGAAACAATTAATTACTATTTTGTTTGTAGGACTGTTAAGTTTTTCAGTAAATGCCCAAGATAAAGTGGCGAAAATTGAATTTGAATCAGATACTATAGATTATGGAACAATTGAAAAAGGAGCTGATGGTGTGCGTGTTTTTAAATTTAAGAATACTGGAGAATCCCCTTTAATTATTTCTAAAGTTAAATCTAGTTGTGGTTGTACGGTACCAAAAAAACCAGAAGAACCAATTATGCCAGGAATGACTGGAGAAATTGCAGTAAAATATGATACTAATAGAGTTATGCCTTTTCGTAAAACTATTACTGTTACATCAAATGCTGAAACACCAATTGTGGCTTTAAAAATTAAAGGCTTAGTGGTAGATGCTGATAAAACAAGCGTTTTAGAAAAGAAAAACAAAAGTGTTATTGAACAATAGTAACCTTTAATGAAATATAGAAAGACCCTCTTTTCAGAGGGTCTTTTTTTTATAGTAAACTTTCAAGTTTAAACTCAAATTTTTTCTGGATACCCTGCCTATCTATAATTAATCTTACTCTTTTACCATCTTCCCCATAAAACATCTGAATAATTTGCTGCATAGAATACAAGTGTACATGTCTATTGTTAATATTAAGAATCACATCACCTACCTGTAAACCAGCACGAAAAGCTGGAGAATCAATGCGTAATTCAACAATTTTAAAAGAAGGCTCTAAGGTGTATTTATAGCTACCTGATGAAATTAAAGAACTAGTAGCGACTGATTCGTTAACAGATTGAAAACGTGATATACCACGATTTTCTTCAACAGATTTTAGTACACGAACACCATCATGTTCTAAACTTATTCCACTCTTATTGTAGTAAAATGGTTCTGAAAAATTTCTATTCTTTTTTAAACTTATCTTGCCATTAGGATAATCAAAAATGATATTAAAACGCTTTAAAACTTCGCCAGAAATGGTTCCACTTCGGTCTTTAAATTTTCTTACAAAACTTATAGAGGTTGAATCTGGAAAAGCAACATTTACATTTTTTAGATTAAATTTTCCAATAGAAAACTTATCTATCCTTGCTCTTTTCCCATAAACACTGCCACTTAATCCTCTACCTAAAAAATCGTCAAAG
>CALGIH010000346.1 GCA_937916035.1 uncultured Lacinutrix sp. | reverse complement strand
TATTATAATATTCATTTTGCTGTAACTTTTCTTTAGCTTTTGCTCTTAACCAATCTAAAGACTTGGTATATACAATTCTCATTGCCCAACCTCCAAAACTGTTAACGTCGTTTAGCGAGTCTATTTTATTGATAATTGTTTTCCAGCTGTCTTGAGCAATATCTTTTGCAACATTTTTATCTTTAACCAACCAATATGCTTTGTTACAAAATTGTTTATGCCATCGTTTCACTAATTCTGGTAAAGCCTTTTTATCTCCAGACTGAAATTGCAACACTAAAATTTTGTCTATTTCTTTTTGCATTCTTTTGGTTGGTTTCTATAATAAAGACGTTGAAAATTGCAGAAGGTTCATTTTATTCTCTCTAAAGTGAGAATCTTATCATAAAATGGTATATCTCCTAAAGATAATTTAAATAACAGACACAAATATTTATTGCTATTGTTATTTTTGCGTTATGTCTAGAAGAAACAAAAAACAAGTATTTACAAATATAGAAGTCATTGATGCTGGAGCAAAGGGAAAAACCATTGCTAAAGCACCAGATGGCAAAGTGATTTTTTTATCTAATGCCATTCCTGGCGATGTTGTCGATATCCAAACATTTAAAAAACGCAAGTCTTACTACGAAGGTAAAGCAACGACGTTTCACTCACTCTCAGATAAACGTACAGAACCAGTTTGTGAACATTTTGGTACTTGTGGTGGCTGCAAATGGCAAAATATGGATTATGAGCACCAATTGTATTACAAGCAAAAGGAAGTTACAAATAACCTTAAGCGTATTGGACATATAGAATTACCTGAGGTCACTCCTATTTTAGGTTCTGCAAATCAGTATTTCTACAGAAACAAAATGGAATTTTCTTTTAGCGATAGTAGATGGCTAACCTATGAAGAAATAGATTCAGATAGATATTTAGGTGATAAAAACGCTTTAGGATTTCACATACCAGGAATGTGGGACAAAATTTTGGATGTAACAAAATGTCATCTACAAGCGGACCCTTCAAACGCTATTAGAAATACAGTGAAAAAATTTGCTATTGAAAACGATTTAGAGTTTTTCAACACTCGAAATCAAGTCGGATTGCTTAGAACGCTTATGATTAGAACTTCATCAACAGGAGACATTATGGTTGTTGTTCAGTTTTTTAAGGACGATAAAGTAAAACGAGAATTATTGCTGAATCATTTAGCCTTAACTTTTCCCGAAATAACGTCTTTACAATATATCATTAATGAAAAAGCAAACGACACTATTTATGATCAAGATGTCATTTGTTTCAGCGGACAAGACCATATTTTTGAAGACATGGAAGGTTTGAAATTTAAGATAAATGCCAAGTCCTTTTATCAAACAAATTCTGAACAAGCCTTCGAACTGTATAAAATCACTAGAGATTTTGCTGGTTTAGAAGGATGCGAATTAGTCTACGATTTATATACTGGAACAGGAACCATCGCTCAGTTTATTGCTAAGCAAGCAAAAAAGGTAATTGGAGTTGAATCTGTTCCTGATGCTATTTTGGCTGCGAAAGAAAATGCACAATTGAATGGGATAGAAAACGTTGCCTTTTATGTTGGTGACATGAAAAATGTGTTTAACGATGCGTTTATTAAAATGCATGGTAAGCCAGATGTGATTATTACAGATCCACCAAGAGATGGTATGCATAAGGATGTCGTTAATCAAATACTAAATGTTTCACCAGAAAAAATAGTTTATGTAAGTTGCAATAGCGCCACACAAGCAAGAGATTTAGCTATATTGGATGCTGTATATAAAGTAACAAAAACACAAGCAGTTGATATGTTTCCGCAAACACATCATGTGGAGAATGTTGTACTTTTAGAAAAGAGATAAATCAAATGAGTTCAATAAAAAAAATAGTCGCGATTCTTTTGCTGATTTCAGTTTTTATAAGCTGCGAAAAAGATGATATCTGCGCATCTGAAACTGGTACAACTCCAAAACTCATCCTTAGGTTTTACGACATTTCAGACCAAGAAGAAACCAAAGCAGTTCCAAATTTATTAGTCTATGGGGTGAATGATTTAAGTGATAGAGTTTTATTTGATCATATAGGATTAACAGCCTCAAATACTGATTCTATTGCAATCCCTTTACGTACAGACTCTAATTTAACTCGTTTTGCGGTTCATCAAGATTTTGAAGGCGATGATTTTGAAAGTGGAAACATTGACATTATTACTGTAAATTATGAACGCGAAGAAGTGTATGTGTCAAGAGCTTGTGGCTATAAGGATATCTTCAATAATTTAACGTTAAATCTTGAAACCGATTTTGATAATTGGGTCATTAACTCTGAGATATTAAATACAACTGTAAATAATGAAACGACAGCACATGTTAAGATATTCCATTAGCACTTTATTTATCATGCTAATATGTTCTATGACATTAGCCCAAAATGATACAACACCTGCAGACTCCATAAAATATGCTCAAAAATATGGTTTACGCTTAGGAGGAGACGTAAGTAAATTAGCAAGATCATTTCTAGATGATGACTATTCAGGATCTGAAATAAATGGTGATTACAGATTAAGTAAGGATCTTTATATCGCAGGAGAAATCGGTTTTGAAGAATTTACAACTTCTAATGATTTTTTAAACTCTACTGCAAATGGCTCATACTTTAAAGGTGGTGTAGACTATAATATGTATCAAAACTGGTTTGGCATGGAAAACATGATTTATGCTGGTTTTCGTGTTGGAGCAAGTACTTTTAAACAAACTATAAATAGTTATACCCTTTACCAAACCAATCAAAGTTGGCCTCAAACAACGATCAATTCTGGTCAGGAATTCTCTGGTTTAAATGCTATTTGGGGAGAGCTTCTTATTGGCATTAAAGCTGAAGTCCTTAATAATATTTACTTCGGGATTAATGCACAACTAAAAGGCAGAGTCACAGAAAAAGAACCTAGCAATTTTGAAAACATCTACATTCCAGGTTTTGGAAGAACGTACGACAGTGGTAAATTTGGCATTGGTTTTGGCTACAATATTTCTTACCTCATTCCTTTGTATAAAAAGGATCAATGATTGTAAAGTATGAAAATAAAACTCTTAGGCATAACTTAATATTTGGGTCACTTTAGTTGTTTTTAGGAATCATTTACATTAGTTTTGATAGCTCACATTACGTCTATTATGGCTATGTTATATGTGGCTTATTATACCGGAAACAATTTAGACAACTTAGGTTTTGATCCTAATATTAATTTTAGCTCTTGGAATTTAGACTTTCGGTATTCATGGCAATTTGCTCCTGGAAGTCAATTAACAGCCTTATACAGAAATTCTCTTTTTAATTTTGACAATATGTCTAGAGACCGTTATTTTGATAGTTTAGGAACTTTATTAGATCAACCAATAGAACATATTTTCTCATTAAGGTTGGTTTATTATATGGATTATAATAATATAAAAAACGTATTTAGAAAACGGAGTTAGTTAATCAAATACAGA
>CALGIH010000345.1 GCA_937916035.1 uncultured Lacinutrix sp. | reverse complement strand
ACTGATTTAAAGCTCCGCACTTTTTGCATTGGTTGCCTTTTTTTTATGGCTTCTTGCAAAACGGAATCCAAACCAACTATTGACGATTTAAAGGTAAATATTGATCAACAGATAGAAACAATAGAAGGAGATATTGCTGTCGCTTTTCTTGATCTTTCTAATGAAAATAATTCTATTCTTATTAATGCTGATGAAAATTTTCATGCAGCAAGTACGATAAAAATTCCTGTGATGATTGAACTTTATAAGCAGCAAAACGAAGGTTTAATAAACTTGAAAGATTCTATTCTATTAGTAAATGAATTCAAGAGTATTGTTGATGGAAGTCTATATAGTATGGATATTGGAGATGATAGTGATGATCTTATTTATAATAAAATTGGCACAAAGCAGATGTTATATGACCTAATGGTTCCTATGATTACTGTAAGTAGCAACCTTGCTACTAATGTCTTAATTGAAATCGTTGATGCCAAAAAAGTCACTCAAACAATGCACGATTTGGGAGCTGAAAAAATTGAAGTACTAAGAGGTGTTGAAGACCAAAAAGCATATGACTTAGGGTTAAGCAATTCTGCAACAGCAAAAGATCTAATGATAATTATGAAAGCTATTGCAGATGGTTCTGCTGGAACAAAAGAAGATTGTGAAGCCATGTTGTCTGTTCTAAAAAACCAAGAATGGAATGATATGATTCCGTTGTATTTGCCAGAAAACATTAAAGTAGCTCATAAAACAGGCTCTATTACTGGAGTTCATCATGATGCGGCAATTGTTTATCTTCCAGATGGAACAACTTACATACTTGTATTAATGTCTAAAAATCTGACGGATTTTGATACAGGCACAGACAAACTTGCAAAAATATCTAAAACCATTTATGATTTTATGAGCAGCAAATAAACAACAAATTGAAAGGCAAGAATGAGTCTTAACTTTTAAAACGTGGTTTGGAGGGAATTAGGATTACCGTATATGACTTCCACCATTCACATCAATAGTTGCTCCAGTTGCATGATCTATATCACCACTGCACATTAAAGCAACCAATGGCGCAATATCTTTAGGTTTTGTTAATTCGTTTAAAGCAATCTCACTGAGCACACGTTGGCTCGCATTTGCATAACATAATCAGCAATGCCTTCTCCAATACCTTTGGAAGCTCCAGTTATTAAAATTGTTTTGCCTTCTAAATATATATGTGTTATTTATAAAATATTTTTAATCCCACTACATCACCAAGCATCAAAGCTTCATGAGGTACATGCGCTGGAATTACCACGGAATCTCCAGGACCTAAATCCATGGTTTGTTCTTTATTGGCACCAAACCAAAAACGAATTGTGCCAGAGACAACTTGTGTCACTTGTTCGTTAACATGGTCGTGAAGTGGAACTAGAAATCCATCTTTAAATTTCATTATAGCAACCATTACTTTATCACCATAAATCATTTTGCGTTGCATCTTGTCTGTGACTTGCTCTACAGGAACATCGTCCCAATTTATTTTTTTTAGCATCTTAATTATCTTTTATTAATTCATAACCTTGATTAATTCCTTTTTCCATTGCTGGAACACCGCGATCCATCCAAACTGGTTTTTGAGAACCTTGTAAATAGTAATCAAAAAATTGCTGCATTCTGATATTAAAATCTTTTCGATTCTGCATTTTTAAAGGCCAATGTGGTTCTTCATTATAATTTAAAAACCAAGAAGGTTTTCCTAAACGACGTAAGCTCACAAAGAACTCGATACCTTGATACCACGGAACATGACCATCTGCATCATTATGCATAATTAGTAATGGAGTATTGATCTTATCGATATTAAAAATTGGAGAATTCTCAACATAACGCTGAGGGAATTCCCAAGGTGTTCCTCCTATTCTACTCTGAGTATGCTCGTATTGAAATTGTCTACTCAAACCTGTCCACCATCTGATGCCTCCATAAGCACTAATCATATTTGCGACTGGAGCGCCAGATTCAGCTGCTTTAAAGATATCTGTTTTAGTTACTAAATATGCTATTTGATAACCTCCCCAACTATGACCTTGTGTACCAATGTTATCTTTATCTACAAAGCCTTTTTCTACTAAAGAAGTAATACCAGGAATCACACAATTAAAAGCGCTTTCACCAGGATAACCATCACGATAATGCACATCTGGATTAAAAATCAAATATCCTCTACTAGCATAAAAACTATAGTTGATAGTTGAACGCCCAGGATTTGGCGCTTTGTGTGAATACAAGCCATCAGAGCTCTTTTCATAGAAATTAACAATCATTGGGTATTTTTTAGTTGGATCAAAATTTTCAGGTTTAATCAACATTCCTGTAAGCTCTAGCCCATCTAAGGATGTCCAATTGACCAATTCTGCTGTTCCCCAATTATAATCTTTTTGTTGAGGATTGGCATTACTTATAACCTTTTGATTTTTAAAACTTAAATCTGAAATTCTAATGTTTGGAAATTCTTCAAACGATTGTCTTGAAAAAATAACTGCATCACTAAATTTCGCCTTTCTTGGTGTTGAATATCGATAAGGACCATCAACCAATTGATTCCCTGTTTTACTTTTGTAATTGTATTCGTAATAACCAGAATTTTTACTGGTTTCATTAAATGTTGTTAATAACCACTTTTCTGAAGTATCAACAAATCGTTTATCTGAATCTAATTGAACATAACGATGCGTGGTTTTATTTTCACGCCCTTTTGTCAATCTTGTACTTGTAGCGTTATCAGGATTAAACTCCCAAATATCATAACGATCATAAATAATTATTGACTTATCATCCTTTGTCCATCCAGCGGAACCATAAGAACTAGGATAGTTTGGAGAATCATTCAATTCATCATAAAACAGTTTATCTTTTGTTAATGCTGTATATTTTGAAGTATTGATATTATAAGTAAACCATGTACTATCTGCAGGGTTATAACCATAAGCATAGTTTCCTTTTGGACTGAATTGCGTAAACCCTAAGTTTTTCTTTAAGGCAGATTTTACAACTCCAGTATTTACATTTACAATAGCTAAATCAGCGGCTGTTCTTCCTGTCCATTGACTTTCCAAAATGTAAGGTTCGTCATTGCTTACCAAAGCAAAAGTTCCGTTGCCTTCATCGGCCAATCGAGTATCTGGATAATCCTTACTAGCAATTTGGACCAGCTTTTTATTATTCAAATGATATACTGTCTGAAATGATTTTGTTTGGTCGTTTTTAACTTGTAACTCTTGAACTGTATAGAGAGTTGGTTCGTCATAAGTCCAC
>CALGIH010000344.1 GCA_937916035.1 uncultured Lacinutrix sp. | reverse complement strand
TGATTATCTGATTTATGATGCTGATGATGAAGTGATCACAAAATATCTGGACGAATATCCAGTTCAATCAAAATTATTACCATTTTCTCTCACAAAGAAATTGGAACAAGGAGCTTATTTAGAAGAAAAAAACATAAAAATAAACATTGATAATAGCCAATTAATTATGCCAACAGCAAATCTAGCATTTGAAGGAAAACACAACATTAAAAATGCAATGGCAGCTTCAACTGTCGCACAATTATTAAAAATTAGAAAACATACAATTCGTGAAAGTCTTGAAAATTTTCAGGGAGCCGAACATCGTTTGGAGCAAGTGTTGCGTATTAATAAAGTGCAGTACATAAACGATTCTAAAGCAACCAATGTTAATGCAACATATTATGCTTTGGAAAGTATGGATGCACCAACTGTTTGGATTGTTGGCGGACAAGATAAAGGGAATAATTATGCGGAATTATTTTCGTTTGTAAATAAAAACGTAAAAGCAATCATTTGCCTTGGAGTAGATAACAAGAAGTTATTCGAAAACTTCGGAAATATGGTAGATATCATTGTTGAAACTCAATTCATGAGCGAAGCAGTGAAAATCGCTTATAAAATTGCCGAAGCTGGAGATAATGTATTGTTATCTCCTGCATGTGCAAGTTTCGATTTATTTGAAAACTACGAAGATAGAGGTAGACAATTTAAAGATGCAGTAAGGAAATTATAAAACTAATGCAAACACTGTTCAGCAACATAAAAGGAGATAGACTAATTTGGGCAATAGCTTCGCTGTTGGCCATATTCTCATTTTTGCCTGTTTATAGTGCCGCAAGTAATTTAGCTTATGTGAGAGGTGGTAGTGGAGATACCTTTAATTATTTCTTAAAACATTTCATGCATTTATTTTTAGGCTTTACTATCATTTATGGTGTTCACAAAATACCATACAGATATTTCAGAGGCTTATCAATGATTATGATTCCAGTGGTGTTGGTTCTTCTGGCTGTGACTATGTTTCAGCCTGATGTTGTCGAAAATGCAACGAATGCTAAACGTTGGATTCGCGTTCCGCTAGTTGGTTTTACCTTTCAACCCTCAACACTTGCTTCTGTGGTGTTAATGGTTTATGTAGCTCGCTATTTGTCTAAAATTCAAGACAAGGAAGTTACCTTCAAAGAAACGCTTTTGCCATTATGGATTCCAGTATTTCTTGTTTTGGTATTAATTCTTCCAGCTAACTTTTCAACTACTGCAATAATATTCACAATGGTTATAGTGCTGACCTTTTTAGGGGGTTATCCATTGCGTTATCTGGCAATAATAATAGGTTCTGGGTTGGTAGTGCTAACGCTTTTTGTACTCACTGCAAAAGCATTTCCAGAGGCAATGCCAAATCGTGTTGATACATGGATGAGTAGAATAGAAAACTTTTCTAATGGTGAAGATACAGAAGCAGATTATCAAATAGAGAAAGCTAAAATAGCAATCGCTTCTGGCGAATTAACTGGTGTGGGACCTGGGAAAAGCATACAGAAAAACTTTTTGCCACAATCATCTTCAGATTTTATTTTTGCTATTATCGTTGAAGAATATGGTTTGTTTGGAGGACTCTTTTTATTGGTTCTGTATTTATGGTTGCTTTTTAGAATTGTTATTGTGTCTCAAAAAGCCGACACAATTTTCGGAAAGCTAATAGTAGTTGGTGTTGGTTTGCCAATTGTATTTCAAGCACTTATAAATATGGCAGTTGCAGTCGAATTGTTTCCAGTAACAGGGCAAACATTACCACTTATAAGTAGTGGAGGAACATCCATTTGGATGACCTGCCTTGCCATAGGAATCATATTAAGCGTAAGCGCAAAACGCGAAGAGGATAAAGGAAATGAGGTTAATGAGACAGATAATCCGCTCGAAATATTAAGTGAAGCAATTTAATTAATAAGAATTGAAAGAAAAAAAAGGACATAGAATCATTTTATCAGGAGGAGGAACAGGTGGTCATATCTATCCTGCAATTTCCATTGCCAATGAATTGAAATTACGTTTTCCAGATTCAGAATTTTTATTTGTTGGTGCAAGAGATAAAATGGAAATGGAAAAAGTACCTGAAGCTGGATACAAAATTGAAGGTTTATGGATATCTGGAATTCAACGAAAATTAACCCTTAAAAATCTGTCATTTCCATTTAAACTGATAGTTAGCTTGTTGAGATCTCGTAAAATATTAAAACAATTTAAACCAGATGTTGTTATTGGCACCGGTGGTTTTGCTAGCGGACCATTATTACAAATGGCAACAGTAAAAGGCATTCCTAGCTTAATACAAGAGCAAAATTCATACCCTGGAATAACTAATAAATTATTAGGAAAAAAAGCAAATAAAATTTGTGTTGCTTATGATGGTTTAGAACGTTTTTTTCCAACAGGTAAAATTATAAAAACAGGAAACCCAGTAAGGCAAGATTTATTGAGTTTAGAAGATAAGTCAATTGAAGCTAAAGACTTTTTCGGATTAAAGCATAATAAAATAACCTTACTTGTTTTAGGTGGAAGTTTAGGAGCAAGAAGGATCAATGAATTAATAGTAAAAAAACTTGATTTTTTCGAAGAACAAAATGTGGAGATTATCTGGCAATGCGGAAAGTTATATTTTAAAGAGTATAAAATTTACGGCAATATTATAGATGTACAAGTGCATGCGTTCATAAACAGGATGGATATGGCTTATGCTGCTTCTGATATAATAATATCAAGAGCTGGAGCAGGTTCAGTTTCTGAATTGTGTATCGTTGGTAAACCTGTAATATTCATTCCTTCACCAAATGTGGCAGAAGATCATCAAACCAAAAATGCAAATGCTATTGTTGAAAAAGATGGTGCGATTTTAATTAAAGAAGGCGATTTGGATGTTGATTTCGAAAATAATTTTG
This sequence comes from uncultured Lacinutrix sp., assembly GCA_937916035.1. GTDB lineage: Bacteria > Bacteroidota > Bacteroidia > Flavobacteriales > Flavobacteriaceae > CAJQLB01. The sequence goes on along the minus strand of CALGIH010000344.1, from coordinate 6,689 downwards.
CCTTATTAAACAGTTCAAAAGAAAAGCAAGAATTACTGAGTAAGAATATAAAAAAACTAGCCTTGATCAATGCAACAAAAGACATTGTAGACGAGGTTGAAAAATTATTAGGAATTTGAATTTAAACCAGATACATAACGTCTATTTTGTTGGCATTGGAGGCATTGGCATGAGTGCACTTGCTCGCTATTTTATGGCTGCAAATAAAAACGTGGCTGGTTATGACAAAACAAAAACGGAAATCACTGATGCTCTTGAAAATTTAGGCGCAAAGATTCATTTTATAGATGATCTTAATGATATTTCTGCGCAATACTTTAACAACCACGGAACATTAATTATTTATACTCCAGCAGTATCGAAAGATCATGGGGAATTGAATTATTTTTTTGATAATGGTTTTAAGGTGTTAAAAAGATCAGAAGTACTTGGATTAATTACTAAAAACACTATTTGTTTAGCTATTGCGGGAACGCATGGCAAAACAACTACAACAAGTATTTTAGGTCATCTATTGTATGAGTGTGATATTGAAATGACTGCGTTTTTAGGAGGGATTTCTGAGAATTATGATTCAAATTTAATACAAAATGGTAATAAAGTAACTGTAGTTGAAGCTGATGAATTTGATCGCTCATTCTTAACCTTATCACCAGATTATGCTTGCATAACATCAATGGATGCTGATCACCTTGATATTTATGGAAGTGCAGAACATTTAAAAGAATCATTCATTGCATTTAGTAAAAAGTTGAAACCTGAAGGAAAACTTTTTATAAAAAAAGGACTGCCTTTAAATGGTATTACCTATGCTATTGAAGAGGAAGCTGATTATATAGCTCATAATATAAAAATAGAAAACGGAACGTATGTGTTTGATGTAAAAACACCTACTCAAAATATTCAAAATTTAAAATTTAACCTACCTGGTAGACATAATTTGTCGAATGCATTAATAGCGTTGGCAATGGCTGTAGAATTTGGTTGCTCTCCAAACAGTCTTTCCAACGCATTAGCATCTTACAAAGGTGTCAAACGAAGATTTACCTATCAAATTAAAACGGATGATCTTATATTTATTGATGACTATGCACATCATCCAGAAGAAATTAAAGCAGTCTATCAAGCTGTAAGAGAAATGTATCCAAATCAAAAAGTATTGGCAATATTTCAACCACATTTATTTAGCAGAACCAAAGATTTTGCCGACGAATTTGCGTCAAGTTTAGAAAAATTTGATAGTATCCTATTATTAGAAATTTATCCAGCTAGAGAATTGCCAATTGAAGGGGTTAATTCTCAGTGGCTATTAGATAAAATTAACAACTCCAATAAAAAGCTAATATCAAAATCTGAAATCGTTAATGAAATTAATAAAAGCGATATCAAAATTATTTTGACAATTGGTGCTGGAGATATTGGAGACGAAGTAAAAAATATTAAAGAAAATTTAAGTGTTGCGAGTTAATTGGAATTACATAAAGGCATTTGTTTTACTAGTGTTAGTGTGCTTTTTGTATGCCTTTTCATCAAGCAGAAATGAAGCAAAAAAAGCAACAGAATTACAAGTAAATTTCTTGGGAGATAACAATCTATTTATAACCCATGAAATGGTTAATAAATTGTTAATAGTAAATGGAGAAAACGTTACGAAAGTGCCTAAAGAAATTTTAGATTTGAATGGTTTGGAAAATATGCTCAAATCTAATGCGATGATAAAAACCGCAGAAGTGTATCTCGCCGTTAATGGTAAGGTTCGAGCCGACATTGTTGAACGCAAGCCTATTGCAAGGGTGAGCACAAATGCATCATATTATATTGATGATGAAGGTCAGTTTATGCCTTTGTCAACAAATTATACGGCACATGTCCCAATTGTAACAGGTTCTGTAGAGAAAAATAATTTGACAAATATTTTCACCGTTGCGAGTAAAATATATGAAGATGAATTTTTAAAAACACATATTGTTGAAATTCATCAAGATCAAAATCAAGCACTCAGTTTAAAAGCTAGAGTATTTAATTTTGAGATTATTTTGGGAGATTTAAACGATTTAGATAAAAAAATAAACAACCTGAAAGCATTTTATCAAAAAGCAAAAAAAGATGAAACGCTAAACACCTATAGTAAAGTGAGTTTACAGTTTAATAATCAAGTTGTATGCACAAAAAAATAAACGATGGAAGGCAATAAAATTTCAGTTGGATTAGACATTGGAACCACAAAAATTGTGGCAATGGTAGGGCGTAAGAATAACTATGGGAAATTAGAAATACTTGGTATTGGTAAGGCCAAAAGCTTAGGAGTACATCGTGGTGTGGTAAATAATATTACCCAAACAATCCAATCTATTCAACAGGCTGTTCATGAGGCTGAAGCTGCTTCAGGTGTAAAAATTGAAGAGGTTACAGTTGGTATTGCTGGACAACATATAAGAAGTTTACAGCATAGTGATTACATTACAAGAACAAATTCTGATTTAGTAATTGATGAAGACGATATTGATCGCTTAATCAATCAAGTGCATAAATTGGTAATGCTGCCTGGTGAAGAAATTATTCATGTGCTTCCACAAGAATTTAAAGTCGATGGTCAAGCCGAAGTTAAAGAGCCTATTGGAATGTATGGTGGACGATTAGAAGCTAATTTTCATGTAGTTGTTGGTCAAGTATCCTCAATTAGAAACATTGGACGTTGCGTGAAAAGTGCAGGTTTGGAGCTTGAAGGTATTACGTTAGAGCCATTGGCATCAGCAAATGCTGTACTTAGTCAAGATGAAAAAGATGCAGGTGTTGCCTTGATTGATATTGGAGGTGGAACCACTGACTTGGCAATTTTTAGAGATGGAATTATTCGTCACACTGCTGTAATTCCGTTTGGAGGTAACGTCATCACTGAAGATATAAAAGAAGGTTGCTCAATCATAGAAAAGCAAGCTGAACTATTAAAAATAAAATTTGGTTCTGCATGGCCAGGAGAAAATAAGGATAACGAAATTGTTTCTATTCCTGGACTTCGTGGTAGAGAGCCTAAAGAAATAACCCTCAAAAATTTATCTAAAATCATTCACGCTCGTGTTGTAGAAATTATTGAACAAGTTTACGTTGAGATAAAAAACTATGGTCATGAAGAGCAAAAGAAAAAGCTTATTGCTGGTATTGTATTAACTGGAGGAGGAAGCCAATTAAATCATTTAAAGCAATTGGTAGAGTACATCACAGGAATGGATACTAGAATAGGTTTTCCAAATGAACACTTAGCAGGAGATAGTGATGATGAAGTTACAAGTCCACTATATGCAACAGCAGTTGGTTTGGTAATGGATGGCTTGAAGCGACAAGAAAAACGTAAGCAAGAAGCAGTAGCTCAAAAAGAATATGAAGAAAGTATTATTTCGGATGATTCAGAGCAAGAAGAAGTTATTGAAAAACCTGTGAGGGAGCGTAAATCGTTTTTAGATAAACTAACAGAACGCGTTAAAGATTTTTTAGATAACGCAGAGTAAATAAAAAGTAAAATATTAATTATAAATCCAGTAAAACTAATTATATGAGTAGCAACAAAGATTTTGGAATCACCTTCGATTTACCAAAAAATCAATCCAATGTCATCAAGGTTATTGGTGTAGGAGGAGGAGGAAGTAATGCCATCAATCACATGTTCCAGCAAGGGATTAAAGGCGTAGACTTTGTAATCTGTAATACAGATGCACAAGCACTACAAAATAGTGGCGTACCTAACAAAATTCAACTAGGCGTAAATTTAACCGAAGGATTAGGAGCAGGTGCAAACCCAGAAGTTGGTGAGCAAGCAGCTAATGAGAGTATTGAAGAAATTAGAAGCATGTTGGATACCAATACAAAAATGGTATTTATTACAGCTGGAATGGGAGGAGGTACTGGAACAGGTGCTGCTCCTGTAATTGCAAGAGTTGCTAAGGAAATGGATATTCTTACTGTAGGAATTGTCACAATGCCATTTCAATTTGAAGGTAAAATTAGAATTGCTCAAGCTCAAAAAGGCATTGAAACCCTTCGTCAACATGTTGATTCATTGGTTGTAATCAATAACAACAAACTTCGTGAAGTATATGGTAACCTTGGTTTTAAAGCTGGATTTTCTAAAGCTGATGAGGTATTATCAACAGCATCAAGAGGTATTGCTGAGGTAATCACACATCACTATACTCAAAACATCGATTTACGTGATGCTAAAACAGTATTGAGTAATAGCGGAACAGCAATCATGGGGTCTTCAACTGCATCTGGAACAAATCGTGCAACTGAAGCTATTATGAGGGCATTGGATTCGCCATTATTAAATGATAATAAAATTAGTGGAGCTAAAAACGTATTGTTGCTTATCGTTTCTGGTTCTAAGGAAATTACGATTGATGAAATAGGTGAAATTAACGATCATATTCAAGCCGAAGCTGGTTATGGTGCGAATATAATAATGGGAGTTGGTGAAGATGAATCTTTACAAGAATCTGTTTCTGTAACGATCATTGCAACTGGTTTTAATGTTGACCAACAAGATGAAATTTCAAATACTGAGGTAAAAAAAGTAGTACATTCTTTAGAAGATGATCAAACTGGACAAGATTTGTCTAAAGATAGAGATCCTGCTATTATAAGACCTGATATTATTTTAGAAAAGAAAGAAGAAAAAATAGTTCATAATCTTGATTTAGATGAGAAAGCTTTACCAGAAATGGATTTGATTTCTACAACTGAATTATTAAAAAACATGAATGTTATTTATGATGAAGTTCTTGCGAATGTTTCTGAAGACGAATTTGTTATCAATGAAATAAAACCTGTTGCAGAAGAACCAAAAGAAGATGTTCAAGAAGAAGAACAAATAATGCTAACGTTTGACCTTCCGTTATCAAAACCGGTTTCCATTGAGGAAAAATCTGATAAAAAAGAAAAAAAGGTCATGTTTAGTTTGGATGAAAGTGAGGACGTTAAAGACATAAAAGTAAATGATTATATAGAACTAATAACAGTTACTGAAGCCAGTGAAGATGGTGAAAAACGTTATGCTTTGGACGATTATGTGATGCTAGAATCTTCGATTAATGAAAACAAAAAGGAGAAAACTGAAGTTTTAGTTAAAACGGAAGAAGATATTGTGTTTGAAAAGAAAGTAGTTAAAGAAACTAAAACACAAGAAACAGCAGAAGAATTAGACCCAATGAACAGTCCTATCTCAGAAATTCTTAAAGAAAGAGCAAATGAGAGACGTCAAAAAATGAAAGAATTCAATTATAAATTCAACAATTCAAAAATTGATGATATTGAGAAGGAGCCTGCTTATAAAAGACAAGGTGTCAACTTAGAGCAAGCTCAACATTCATCTGAAAATAACGCATCACGAATATCACTAGGACTTGATGATAATGATGACATGCAATTACGAAGTAATAATTCATTTTTACACGACAACGTAGATTAATAGCAAATCAAGTTTTTGTGACTACTTCGTTACCCAACCCGAAAAATTTTAATATATTTTTCGGGTTTTTTTTATTCCATACAAATTAAGTGAATAACAATATACTCCTCACTTTTTTATATCTTCGCGGTTCTATAAAATCAAACAACAATGAGTTTACAAGATGATATTATGACAGCTTTAAAAACTGCCATGAAAGCTAAAGATCAAACTGCGCTAACGGCTTTAAGGGCGGTAAAATCTGCGATACTTATAGCGCAAACAGAAACAGGTGCTAAAGAAGAATTGACCGAAGAGCAAGAGCTAAATATTTTACAAAAACTTGTAAAGCAACGTAAAGATAGTGCTGCTATATATTTAGAACAAGATAGAAAAGATTTAGCATTACCAGAAATAGATGAAGCAGAAGTAATCAGCCAATTTTTGCCCGAAGCACTGAGCGAAGAAGAAATTGAGAAAGTAGTTATAATGACTATAGATGAGCTTGGAGCAGAAGGTATGAAAGATATGGGTAAAGTTATGGGAGTTGTAAGTAAAGAATTAGCAGGACGAGCTGATGGAAAAACGATTTCTAATATTGTGCGAGCTAAATTGGCTTAAAATAAGTTTAAAGAATGTTGCCTTGAGAATTGCCGAAAACAAAATAAATTTTGTTTGAAGGTAGCTAGTGAAGCTAGTTGAAAGGTCTTGCTAAATAATAAGATTCCTTCTTTCGCAGGAATTTATGGCCTCGTAGTTCAACTGGATAGAATATCAGATTTCGGCTCTGATGGTTGGAGGTTCGAATCCTCTCGAGGTCACGAATAAAAAGAAAAGCTGTACGTCAAATCAAGCTCGCTTGAATTGTAAGTATAGCTTTTCTTTTTTCAACCCCGAAGTTTCGGAAGGGGTTTTGAGGAAAGACAACTAAAGTGAGTCAACCCTTATAGATATAAGTGTTTTGTATTTAATCCAAAGCTCTTTTAGTAATATATAACCTCCAGCCAAATACTGCCATTTGCAATTTTGATGCTTTGCTTAAATCTAAACGTTGTTTAGTAAAGCTCGGAAGAATTGTTTTATTAACTTTTGCTAATATTTTAAAAAGCTGTTTTTTCATATTTATTTCCCATCTAAACGGGAATTTTGTTTTTATGCTTGAGTATAAAAATAGTGAAACTATATCAATATTGAATTTGCTGCCATAAACTAATATTAACGATCTTTATTGCTAAATTATTAAATATGC
>CALGIH010000343.1 GCA_937916035.1 uncultured Lacinutrix sp. | reverse complement strand
ATAACTCAGCTCTCTAATAGTATTATAAAGTTTTACACGAATGCCTTTGCTGTGAGCTTCATCTATATATGCCTTCTGTTTGTCCATATTATAAAACGGATAATTGATATAAGGATTGATTTCATTGGCATGATGGACGTTTATAATAGTTCCGTTGTAATTAACAACAGAATCTACAGGCACATATTTATGCACAAAACGCGTGTTAAAATGTTCTTTTGTGTCAATGAGTTTGAAAGGCGTTATTAAAAAGCGAACATTAAAATTTAAGGTATCGCCTTTTTTCATTGTTCTTGCTCCACTATAGTTATTCACCAGAACACCTTCGTTTTGCTTGGTAATATCAATGCCACCTTTGCCTTCGTTGTACCAAGAGGGAGGAAGGTTTAAAGGTTTGGATTGGTAAAAATTGGTGTTTAATGGTCGTTCATAATTTTCATCCCTCAACACAAATTGAAGCCCTTTGTTAACGCCACCTAACCAAGCACCTTCATGATGTTTGGTCACATCCCATTTCCAGTTGATTGAATTTTTCAACGAGCTTCCTTTTTCTCCAAGACCAAGCATGTATTTTGCAGCTTCTTTTTGCATGGGAATTTGCAGGTTTACGTCATTCAAATCTATAGTGCTATCAGTAATTAATTGTATGTTGTATTCAAGCATGCCATCATATTCAAGCGTGCCATTAACGTTCATGGTTAAATTATCGGAACTATTTGTTGCTTTCCAGTTTGCCGCACTTTTATGAGTTTGATTGATGGTGTAATCGTTAGATGACCATTGTGCTAATGAACCATCAGTTTTTGTGACATTAAGCTGAATTGGCTGCTTTAAAATGGGTTGTTTTTCTTTTGAAAGTTTGGTCATTTCTTGTGTGAAATAAGAATCAATATGTGAAGGCAAACCAAAGCTGTTTAATTCAATATCACGACCAAGAATGCTAAGTGTTTTATCTGCTATGTTTACTGGAGTAAAAGGTTTGATGATAAAATCTTCATCAGTTCCAATAGTAGAATTCAGCCAACGTAAGCGTGTCATGTTTTCTGGTTGGTCATCACCATGATTTTCAATCTTTTCAGAGGAAATATTAAGCTTTACAAACATAGTGTCAGCGATCCTGTTTTTTGGTTTAATGATAACAGCTCCTTTATAGGTTCCTTGTGTTGCATTTTCTGGAATATCTATACCAAACCAAAGCGCTTGAGTTTTCCCTTTTGGTACTGAAACTATCTTTTCAAATGACTTTCCATCTAAATCAACACCTCCTTTATTAAAGCAGGTAATGACTTCTTTTGAAATTGTGCCGTTAGCTCCCTTTAAATCTGAAAAAGTTATCTCAAGATTCTCTAAATCATTTTCAGGAGAAAATACACCTACTTGAAAGGTGTAATATTCACCTCTTTGTGCATCGTCAGAAACGCCATTTATCTTATCCGTATTTTTCACCCAATGAACAGTTAAAAAATCAGTAAGTTTTATTGGATTGTTTCTATATTCTGGAAACAAATAGTATGGCTGAGGATTATTGCTTAT
>CALGIH010000342.1 GCA_937916035.1 uncultured Lacinutrix sp. | reverse complement strand
TTTGTCACCTTACTAAATGTCCTCTGTGGAAGTATTGCTGTACTGTTTGCTGTTAATGGCAATATGCCTGCTACAGCACTCTTTGTTTTTTTAGGGATCTTCTTCGATTTCTTTGATGGTCTATTGGCTAGAAAACTAAATGTACAAAGCGAATTGGGATTGCAATTAGACTCATTAGCAGATCTGATAACTAGTGGATTGGTACCTGGATTGGTGATGTTCCATTTGTTAAGTTTGACTGTTGATGATTTTAGTTTGGTTAATAGCTCCAATGAATGGTCAGACAGTATTCTTGGTAATATTCAATTGTTACCCTTTTTAGGACTCCTAATCACCTTAGCTTCAGCCTATCGTTTGGCTACGTTTAATATTTCTATCAATCAATCCGATAGTTTTGTCGGCTTGCCAACACCTGCGAATGCTTTGCTTATTTTGTCATTTCCTTTGATTATGGACTATCAGAACAATGATATGATGAATAACATCATCTTAAATCCATGGTTTTTAATTGCTGTGACTTTATTGAGCAGCTACCTATTAAATGCAAAAATTAAATTGATTGCCTTGAAGTTTAAAACTTGGGCCTTTAAAGATAATGCCGTACGTTATTTGCTTATTTTTCTAGCTATGGTATTGCTTATTGTTTTTAAATTTGCTGGCATTCCATTAATTATATTACTTTATATTTTGATGTCATTGGCATCTAAATAATTTATTTAAACACATTAGCTCTTTATGGCATCTGGATTTTTTGCACTACTTGACGACATTTCTGCTTTAATGGATGATGTGGTTTTGATGAGTAAGATTACGACGAAAAAAACGGCTGGCATCCTTGGTGATGATTTGGCTGTTAATGCTGAAAAAGCTTCAGGATTTGTATCGTCGAGAGAGCTGCCTGTATTATGGGCAATTGGCAAAGGCTCTTTCCTGAATAAGCTTATTATTTTACCTATTGCTTTTTTATTAAGTGCTTTTTTGCCGTGGGCAGTTACCGTTATATTGGTGTTAGGTGGTGTTTATTTAGCTTTTGAAGGTGCTGAAAAGATTTATGAATACTTTGTGCCGCACAAACATGAACTTAAAGTTGATGAGAAGCAAGACTTGTCTGAAGCTTCTGTATTAGAATTAGAGAAAAAGAAAATAAAATCGGCTATTCTAACGGATTTTATCCTTTCTATAGAAATTGTCATTATTGCCTTAGGAACTGTTGTTGGTGAGTCCCTTTTGTTTCAAATATTAGTAGTGAGTATTGTCGCCATTATTGCAACGGTTGGTGTTTACGGTATTGTTGCTATTATAGTAAGAATGGATGATCTCGGCTTACGAATGGTGCGCATGAGCAATGGTAAAAAAAATGTATTGAGCTTTATTGGCAGAATGTTGGTGAATGCCTTACCATTAATTATTAAATCGCTTTCTGTTATTGGTACTATTGCTCTTTTATTGGTAGCAGGTGGAATTTTTGTTCACAACATAGAATACTTGCATCACTTTTTAGAATCTTGGCCTAGCATTTTAAGAGATTTTGTGGTTGGTTTGGGTGTTGGTATTTTGGCGCTTTTGGTTTTTAAGATGGTGAAGGGGCTTGTTAGAATGGTGCGTTGAATTGTTATGCTCTTCGATGCTTCGGCTAGCTAAGCACAGGCTTGCTGAGTGTGACAAAATTGTGTGATAAACTCTATGTGATAAATAGGAATATTGGAGAGGATGAGATTTGAACTTTAAAACTCCAGCATTTTATATTTAGTATGAAGTTTTCTGATTTGTCATTCCTGCGCAGGCAGGAATCTATTTAAGTATCGAAAGCACTTATGTATTTCTAAAATATAATTAATTTTAGTTATGTATAAAACAATACATCAATATTATCTTTACGTTATTACAAATAAGGCTAATGGTACACTTTATATTGGTGTTACAAATGATTTAGAGCGACGCATGTTCGAGCACAAGAATAAATTAATTGAAGGTTTTGCTAAAAGATATGATTTACACAAATTAATTTATTTTGAAACCTTTCAATATATTAATGATGCAATTAAGCGTGAAAAGAATATGAAAAAATGGAAGCGTCAATGGAAGATTGACTTAATTGAAGAAAACAATTCAAGTTGGAAAGATTTATCAAAAGATTGGTATTAATACTTCAATATACTGATTTAGTAGTAAGTGGATTCCTGCCTGCGCAGGAATGACAAAAATAATAGAATGAATTGTTAATGAGCGGATTCCTGCTTTCACTTTGAAGCTTCGACTAGCTCAGCACAGGCGAGTTCAGTGTGATAGTTAAGGCTTTGAGGTAGCACTTCGACAGGCTCAGTGTGATAAATAGGAATGACAAAGCTCTTATGATTTATGAAAGACTTGCCAAATCAACAATTCAACGAATTAACAAATTTTAGAATTCCAGCTTCTTTTTACGAAGCTCAAAGTTCTGACCTAAATATACTTTACGAACCATTTCGTCAGCTGCTAACTCTTCAGGTTCTCCAGCTTTTAGGATGCTTCCTTCAAACATTAAATAAGTTCTGTCTGTTATGGCCAAGGTTTCTTGTACGTTATGATCGGTAATTAAAATACCAATGTTCTTTTTGGTGAGTTTGGCGATAATTCGCTGAATGTCTTCAACAGCCACTGGGTCTACACCAGCAAAAGGTTCATCCAATAAAATAAAACTTGGATCTGTTGCTAAGGCACGAGCAATTTCTGTACGACGACGTTCACCACCAGAGAGTAAGTCACCTCTGCTTTTTCTGATGTGTCCTAATCCAAATTCCTCAATCAACGACTCCATTTTATCATGTTGCTGTTTCTTGGAGAGCTTGGTCATTTGAAGCACACTTAGAATGTTATCTTCAATGCTTAACTTTCTAAACACTGAAGCTTCTTGAGCTAGGTAGCCAATACCACTTTGTGCACGTTTGTACATTGGAAAAGAAGTGATTTCTTTGTCATCTAAAAAAATCTTTCCACCATTAGGCTTGATGAGTCCAACAATCATGTAAAAAGAGGTGGTTTTACCAGCTCCATTAGGACCAAGTAATCCAACAATCTCTCCTTGATTTACTTCAAGAGACACATCCTTTACTACTTTTCGTCCACTGTAGGACTTCATTAAATTATCAGCTCTTAATACCATATATGAGTTCTAAACGCTAAAAATAGTAAAATCATATCATCTACTATGACTGCGTTCGTAATTTATACATTATTTAACCTTGTTGTTCAAGTGCATCCCAAAATTCATATGCACGTCTCAAATGCGGAATGACGATCGTGCCACCAACCAATGTTGCAATGCCAAGAGCTTCAACCACTTCTTCTTTTTTCAAGCCTTTCTTGTAACTGCTTTCTAGATGGTATTTTATGCAATCATCACAGCGCAATACTGTTGAAGCGACTAAGCCAAGGAGTTCTTTGGTTTTTGCATCCAAAGCACCAGCTTGAAAAGCATTCGTGTCTAAATTAAAAATACGCTTGATTATCTTGTTGTTATCAACAAGAATTTTATCATTCATTTTTGCGCGATACGCATTGAATTCTTCTACTTGATTAGGCATGTTTTTTTTCTTTACGTTTTTGGTTTCTTACCACAACTTTTGATATGTAAATACTTAATTGGTATAAAATAAGAATTGGAATTGCAACAATTATTTGACTCGCAATGTCTGGAGGTGTTATGATTGCTGATAATACCAACACAATTACTAAGGCATATTTTCTGTATTTCTTTAAGAATTCTGGTGTGACTAATCCTATTTTGGTTAGGAAATAGATGATGATTGGTAACTCAAAGACCAATCCTGAAGCAATGGCAGCAGACCTTACCAAGCCAATGTATGAGCTAATGTCAATTTGGTTATCTACAACGTCTGAAATACTATAATTTGCTAAAAAATTAATGGATAATGGCGTTACAATATAATAACCAAAAAGCACTCCGAGAAAAAACAAGAAGGAACACACAAAAATAAAGCCACGTGAATGTGTGCGTTCGTTTTGGCGCATTCCAGGACTAATGAATTTCCATAATTGGTAAATTACATACGGAAAAGCAATGATGAATCCTGCATAAATAGAGGTCCAGATATCTGCCGAAAACTGCCCAGCCATGGTTCTGTTTTGAATAATCATTGGTAGTTCTTCAACGCAAAATGTGGTTTCAACATTTATAAATTGTGCCGCTTTACACAACATCTTATAGGTTGGGAAATCCATATATATAGGTGCAAAAATGATCAGTTTAAAAATTGACCTACTAAAAATAAAGGCCAATGTTGCCACAATCATAATTGCTGAAGTCGCTCTAATTAAATGCCATCTTAAATCTTCAAGATGATCTAAAAAAGACATTTCGTTGATACTCTTTTTTTTCGCCATTATATAATACCTTCTTTAATGAGGTCGTGTAAATGAACAACGCCTGCATATGTTCCGTTTTCTTCAACTAATAATTGTGAAATCCCATGAGTTTCCATCATTTCCATAGCTTCCACAGCCATAGCATCATTGTCTATGCGCTTCGGATTTGCGCTCATAATATCTTTTGCAGTATAAGCGCTAAAATTATCTGTTTTGTGAAGCATGCGTCTTAAATCGCCATCCGTGATAATTCCAATAATTTTATCATCTTCAACGACTGCTGATACCCCTAACATTTTCTCTGAGATTTCTATGATCACGTCTTTTACACTTGTGTTTTTGTGTACCATAGGTTTTTCATTTACTGATGTTAAGTCGCTCACTCGCAAGTATAATTTTTTGCCTAAAGCTCCACCAGGATGGTATTTTGCAAAATCTTTACTGGTAAATCCTCTCAATTCTAATAAGCAAACAGCTAGTGCATCACCCATTACTAATTGTGCAGTGGTGCTTGTAGTTGGCGCTAAATTATTAGGGCATGCTTCTTTTTCAACATAGGCGTTTAAAATAAAATCTGAACGTTGTGCTAAAAATGAATCTTTGTTACCAGTAATGGCAATCATTTTATTGGGTCCATTATTAATAAGTTGTACCAAAACTTTTATTTCAGGCGTATTTCCGCTTTTTGAAATGCAAATAACTACATCATCTTTTAATATGAGTCCTAAGTCGCCATGAATAGCGTCTGCAGCATGCATAAAGATTGCTGGAGTTCCTGTAGAATTTAGAGTGGCTACGATTTTGTTCGCAATGATAGCACTTTTACCAATTCCTGTTATAATTACTCTACCTTTAGAGTTATAAATAAGTTGCACAGCATCTACAAAATCGTCATCTAGTAAATTTGCTAAATTAGCAATTGCTTCACTCTCCGTGATAATGGTTGTTTTGGCGATATTTAAGATTGATTTTTTTGTGCTCAAAATTTATAATTTTAGGTTTGATGCGTATAAAGATTTTACTATCTTTAAATGTTATACAAAAAAACGAAAAAAAATTATGAGAGTTCTCTTATAAATTAGAAAAAGAAGAATTAATTAACTTTTAATTCAATTTATAATGAGCTTCTGTATCAATTGAGGGATTAATGAATATTGAAGTAAAGGATCTACACACAGCATTAAAGCACTATTTTGGGTTTTCAGCCTTTAAAGGTTTACAAGAACCAGTTATAAAAAGTTTAGTTTCAGGCAATAACACTTTTGTTATTATGCCAACAGGTGGAGGTAAGTCATTATGCTACCAACTTCCTGCTCTAATGGGAGAAGGCACAGCCATTGTAGTGTCGCCATTAATTGCATTGATGAAAAATCAAGTGGATGCTATTAGAGGTATCTCACAAGTAGACGGCGTTGCACATGTTTTAAATTCATCGTTGAATAAAACGGAAGTAAAACAAGTAAAAGCTGATATTGTTAGCGGCATAACTAAACTCCTATATGTAGCGCCAGAATCGTTGACCA
>CALGIH010000341.1 GCA_937916035.1 uncultured Lacinutrix sp. | reverse complement strand
CAATTTAACTTCATCCTAATAAATGCAGACAAATCCAGATATAACAAAAGCCATGTCTTATGTTGATTTCAAAAACGAAATCATTACTGATTATACCATTGCTGTTACTAGTAGAGAGTGTAGTTTATTAGGACGTCGTGAAGTATTAACTGGTAAAGCAAAATTTGGAATTTTTGGTGATGGCAAAGAAGTGCCACAATTAGCCATGGCTAAAGCATTTCAAAATGGCGATTTCAGGTCTGGTTACTACAGAGATCAAACCTTTATGATGGCTATTGGTGCCTTAACCATACAGCAATTTTTTGCTGGCTTATATGCACATACTGATATTAATGCAGATCCAATGAGTGCTGGACGACAAATGGGTGGACACTTTGGAACCCATAGTTTAGATGAAAATTACGACTGGAAAGACCTAACCAAACAACCTAATTCAAGTGCAGACATCTCTCCTACTGCAGGCCAAATGCCACGCCTTTTAGGACTTGCATTAGCTTCTAAAATATATAGAAACGTCAATGGTATAGAAACTGCAAAGTTTTCTGAAAACGGAAATGAAGTGGCTTGGGGAACTATTGGCAACGCAAGTACTAGCGAAGGCATCTTCTTTGAGACCATAAATGCAGCTGGAGTTTTGCAAGTGCCAATGGTAATTAGTGTTTGGGATGATGACTATGGTATTTCAGTTCATGCAGAACACCAAACAACAAAAGAAAATATTTCTGAAATATTAAAAGGCTTTCAGCGTGATGATAACGCAAAAGGTTACGAAATATTAAAAGTAAAAGGTTGGGATTACGCAACACTTATAGACACCTATTTAATCGCAGCTAAAATTGCTAGAGAAGAGCATGTTCCTGTATTAATTCATGTAAGCGAATTAACACAACCTCAAGGACATTCAACTTCAGGTTCTCACGAACGATACAAATCTCCTGAGCGTTTAATTTGGGAACGTGAGCATGATTGTAATGTGAAAATGCGTGAATGGATTATTACTAATGAAATTGCTACGAACGAAGAACTTTCAGAATTAGAAAATACACTAAAAAAAGAGGTTCGCGAAGGTAAAAAAGCCGCTTGGAACGCAGTTTTAAACCCAATTTTGGAAGAACGTGTAGAACTTGTTACATTACTAAATAGCATTGCAGCTAAAAGTTCCAACAAATCATTTATTACAAAATTAATTAATGAGCTCACAGGTATAGAAGAGCCTGTTAAAAAAGATGTTCTTTCTACAGCTAGAAAATGTTTGAAATATATCACGTTTGAAAATTCAGCAGAGAAGCAACAATTACAAACCTATATTAATAGTTATTTTAAAATTAATCAACCCAAATACAGTTCTCATTTATATAGCGAATCTGATAAAAACGCAACACTTATTGAGGCTGTTAAACCAGCCTACAATGATAACCCAGAGTTAGTTGATGGTCGAGTTATAATCAGAGATAATTTTGATGCTATTTTTAGCAATTATCCTGAGGCATTGATTTTTGGTGAAGATGCTGGTGCTATTGGTGATGTAAATCAAGGACTAGAAGGCTTGCAAGAAAAATACGGCAAACTCCGTGTTTCTGATATGGGAATTAGAGAAGCTACTATTCTTGGCCAAGGTATCGGAATGGCAATGAGAGGCTTACGGCCAATTGCCGAGATTCAATATTTAGATTATGTAATGTATGCTTTGCAAATTATTAGTGATGATTTGGCAACACTTCATTATAGAACACTTGGAAAGCAAAAAGCACCAATGATTATTAGAACTCGTGGCCACAGACTTGAAGGGATTTGGCATTCTGGTTCACAACTAGGTGGAATTCTTAATTTAATTAGAGGTGTATATGTTTTAGTACCTCGAAATATGACCATTGCTGCAGGCTTTTACAACACCATGTTAGAAAGTGACCAGCCAGCTTTGATTATTGAATGTTTAAATGGATATAGATTAAAAGAAAAAATGCCAAACAATATTGGTAAATTTAAAACTGCTGTTGGTGTTGTAGAAACTGTTAAAGAAGGAACAGACATAACACTTGTTTCTTATGGATCAACGTTAAGAATGGTTGAAGAAACGGCTAAAGAACTTCTAGAAGTTGGTATTGATGCTGAAGTAATTGATGTACAATCATTAATTCCTTTTGACTTAAACCATGACATCGTGAAAAGTATTGCTAAAACAAATCGTGTTTTAGTGATCGATGAAGATGTTCCAGGAGGTGCATCCTCATATATTTTGAATGAAATACTGAATGTTCAGAATGCTTATGAATATTTAGACAGTCAACCAAAAACACTTGCTGCCAAAGAACATCG
>CALGIH010000340.1 GCA_937916035.1 uncultured Lacinutrix sp. | reverse complement strand
ACAGTGCCAGCAATAAACACTTCCAAACGTTTCCTATTAGCATCAATGAGTTTAAAAAATGATTCGCCTTGATGTGATTCAAGTAGCATTATTTTATAGTTTCCAAAGTGAATGACATCCATTTAATAAAAAGTAATAAATCTGGTTCTAAAAATGACGTTTTTGATAGCCTAAAAATAGAAAATAATTAGCTTACTTTTGCCGAATGCAAAATAAACCATCGGTTGAATTTGAATTCGTAGCACTAATGGCATCGTTGATGTCTATTGTAGCGCTTTCTATCGATGCCTTATTACCAGCACTTCCTGAGATTGGCAATGCCTTAGGTGTTACAGATACCAGCGATAACCAAATGTTGGTGACCATGATATTCTTAGGCTTAGGATGCGGACAACTTATCTTTGGACCACTCTCTGATAGCTTCGGAAGAAAACCAATTGTCTTTGCTGGGTTTCTACTTTTTGCAGTAGCCACTATTATTTGTGTAACTACCAAGAGTTTTGAAGTTATGATTGTTGGTCGTATTCTTCAAGGTGTCGGACTTGCCTCTCCAAGAACCCTAAGTATCGCCATGATTAGAGATCGTTATAGTGGCGATTTTATGGCGAAAATATTATCCATCGTTGTAATGGTGTTTATTCTGGTACCAATAATTGCACCAACCTTAGGACAGTTCTTATTAAACTATTACAATTGGGAATCTATCTTTTATGTCAACTTATTATTCGGACTCATTATCATGCTCTGGTTTTGGAGACGACAAGAAGAAACCTTAAGTATTGAGAAGCGTATTAAGTTTACACCTATGATTTTTATAAATGGCACTAAAGAATTCATGAAGCACAAGCATGCCGTTGGGTTTACCCTAGTCTCAGGGTTTATTACAGGGTCGTTTATGGTGTATTTAAGCACTGCACAGCAAATATTTGAACACCAATATAATTTAGGAGATAAGTTTCCTTACATCTTTGCCAGCTTAGCTATTTCAGTTGGTTTTGCAACGTTTTTAAACAGTCGTTATGTGATCCGATTTGGCATGTGGCGCATTGCGTATGGAGGGACTATTGGCTTTTGTGCTATTTCTGTATTGTATGTGGTGCTCTTCTGGTCTGGTGTAAATCCGAGTATTGAAGTGCTTATTGCCTTTTTCTCATTGCAGTTTTTCGCTATTGGTTTTCTCTTCGGAAATTTGCGTTCTCTTGCGATGCAACCTCTAGGTCATATTGCTGGTATTGGTGCTGCTATTAACGGGTTTGTATCTACAGTCTTGGCTGTTCCTATTGCCAATTACATTGGTGGTTTTGTTTCAGACTCTGTATTACCTCTCTTTATTGGATTTTCTATCTTCGGAATTTTATCTTTATTGGTATTTATGAGGCTCCAAGTATTGCGTAAATAAAAAAGCACCTCGTTAAAGGTGCTTTTCAAAATAATAGTTCTGTTTATTTTATCCGCTTAAAGTATCATCAAGTATTAGTTGTCATTCCTGCACAGTCAGGAATTCACATGTTTACAATGGATACTGTATCTTATTTCGACAAGCTCAATATGACATCCATTTAAAACCATTTTTCAGATAGCCTTATTTAGTGCTTTAAGTTATTTCATCAATGAAACGGCTTTATCTATTTGAGATGAAAATTCATTAATCACAGACGCCAGAATGTTTATTTGCGCTTCCACATCATTAAATTCACTCTGTTCGATAGCTTCTCTAACGCCTGGAAGTGTTTTCACACCATAACCTGTATAAAATCCTGGAGCATAAATATGATGCTTGTACCAAGGACGCTTAGGTAAACCATGCTCTTTAGTCAGAGCGCGTTCCATATCTTTTAAAATAGCATTTACGGATACTTTGTTCTTAACATCAGAGACTCCATTTTGAGTCGCTTTCATAAAGCGGTTCGATTGCTTCTCTAAATTACCCAAAGCATTTTCTAGAGGCGCAAAATTAAAATGAGGCACTTTTGGTTTAGCATTCGGAACCTTGAGGTTGTCTTTCGGATCGCTAGCCAAAGCATACAAGCCGCTATCAATCATTGCATTGTGTGTGTCTGCTTCCTTTCTTAATTTGTCAGCCATTCCTGTAACCTCATCAGCATAGCCTTTAACAATGGTTGTAAAATAACCAAACTCAAAAGGTAATAATTCCGCATTGGCTAAACGTAAACTGGTACGTCCTGCAACTTTTGCTAAGGCAACTCCATATTGAAAACTAGGATCCTTAAAGCGTTTGTAATGCTTGTAAGAATCGTACATGGTATGGTATTCTCCTCCAGAACTTTCACCACCAAAGCCCATATTAAAAGAGGCAATTCCTAAGTGTTGAAAGAAAGGTGAATAATCTGATCCAGATCCTAAAGCTTCTAATTCATAATGCGACCAAGGTGCTCCTCCAGATACTTGTTGAATCGCATTTCTACGGTCAAAAACAGACACGTTAGTTTGTGGATCCATCACCGATTTACTAATCTGATCAAAGAATTTCTCTAAGGTATGTGAACCTCCAGCTCCTAAAAACCCCGCTCCTGTTCCATCGGTATTAATATAAGCAACCGCTTTTTGCTCCAATTCTTTTGCATGTGTTTCAACCCATTCAGTCGATCCTAATAAGCCTTGCTCTTCAGCTCCCCAAGCACAGTACATCATAGTACGTTTTGGTTGATGGCCTTCTTTTACCAAAATACTTACGGCTCTTGCTTCTTCCATCAAAGCAACTAAACCACTAATAGGATCTGAAGCACCATGAACCCAAGCATCATGATGATTCCCACGAATCACCCATTCATCCGGATAGGTGCTTCCTTTCATAGTCGCAATCACATCATACGCTGGCTTCAACTCCCAATTAAATTCTAGTTTTAAATGCACTTTTGCTGGTCCAGGACCAATATGATAGGTTATTGGCAAAGCACCTCTCCACGATTCTGGTGCCACAGGTCCTTTTAAGGCTGTCAATAATGGCAAAGCATCGTGATACGAAATTGGTAATACAGGTATTTTGGTCAATGTCTTGGCTTCACTAATAGGAATACGCTTGGCATCATCTGTGGCGCCATAACCAGGTGTTAAGGGATCACCAGGAGCCATTGGCATGTCCATTACTGAACCACGCTGAATCCCATATTCATTTTTAAAAGCACCTTCTGGGTACACATCACCTTGGAAGTAGCCATCATCTTCAGGATCAGAATAAATAAGGCAACCAATTGCGCCTTTTTCGGCTGCTAGTTTTGGCTTGATACCTCTCCATGAGCCTGCATATTTAGCAATCACTATTTTCCCTTTAACAGAAATCCCTCTGCGTTCTAATTCTTCATAATCAGCAGGAATGCCGTAGTTTACAAATACTAAATCTGCCGTGACATCACCATCTACAGAAAAAGCATTATAGCCAGGAAGCGCGTCTTTGGTTTGCTTAGAAAACTCATCACCTTCAACAGGTGGTTCTACTAAACTGGCTGTGAATTTTATAGGTGCTATCATTTCTACCAAACGTAATTTTGGTGTTGGGAAGAGCACATCGAATTTTTCAATGCGGACTTCATAGCCCCATTCTTTAAATTTAGCAGCTACAAAATCGACAACTTTTTTATCATAAGGTGAACCAACATGATGCGGTTCTGCCGTCATGTATTTCATCCATTCGTCTAGATTGTTCGCGTTGAGTAATTTGTCGTAATCGGATTCTAACTTTAGTTGTGCTTTTGCAGTATCATCCGCAAAGCCCATCACGGAAGATTGAGCCATTAGTGTGGTTGTAGTAACACAAAATGTAAGTACTAATGCAGTGAAGAAATGTTTGTATGTCATAATTAATATGGTTGATTTCCTACAAATATAAGAAAATCAAGCATCGTTATGAACCAAACTTATGAACAGAAATGACTTAAGACTTATGACCGAAGACGGAAGACTGATTGTCTATTACCTTTTACCTTTTGCTTTACACCACAAACCATTTCTTCCCTCTTGAAAGTCCAGTTGCAATAGGTTTCTTATTCCTTTTCTATTACTAAAGGCGAAATCATAATATGAGCTCTGTGTGTTCCAGGGTTCATAATCCAAGGATGATTTGACGCCAAAGGTTTTTCTGGTAACCCTGTTGATTCAGATGTTGCCCAAGGCATATAGACCACATAGCGATATTGAGCACCTTCAACTTCGGCAGTTTCGAGATTATATAAGCTACTTGCCCCATAATAGATGTGTAAAGTAGCTCCGGATTTACCCATATCAAGCTCACCTGATTTCGCCTCTTCTTCACGGATATCAAAGACCTCTAACGCTGACTTTCCTTCGGCTCTTAATGCTCTTCCTCTCGCCATAAATGGCTCAAGGCTTTTATGATAACACGCTGCATTAAAACCAACTTTGTCAGGATCATCTGCAATACAAATATATTCGTTAGTCCCTTCTTTTAGTGTCACAAATTCACCAGCCATATTATAGCCAATGACTTTAGATCCATCTCGACTTTCAGCAGGTGCAGCCATTAATGCCGTTGCAATTCTAGCTTCATCAGAATCGATTTCAGTAAAGTTTTTAGTTACCTCAACTGAAATCGATTCTGTATCACTTTTGGTAGACTCCACATTTGCACCTTCGGTTTTGTTACTTGAGTTACAAGAAACTATACATCCAATGAATACAAATGCTGTAATGAGTTTTTTTATGTCCATAATTATGTTACGTTTTAATTCGTAGTGTTCACTTAATTGAAAACCAACCAAACTTAAAGTCTAACTCACTGTAAACTGAGACTGATTATCAATTGCCTAATCCCTTATGCCTTCTAACTTAAGCCTTTTGCTTAAACCACAAACTACTTCTTCCCTCTCGAAGGCTTATCAGCTTTTGGCTTATTCCTTACATAAACCAGTTTAGAACGGCCTCTATAATCTTCACGGCGTTCAATATCAAACTTACCAATCGATTTTATTAAAGGGGTTAACTTCTCAAAGCCAAAGTTTCTAGAATCAAAATTAGGTTGCTTCTTTTGGAGTAAACTTCCTACATCTCCTAAAAATGCCCAACCATCATCATCGGCTAAATCGGAAATGGTAGATGAAATAATATGAATATCTTTAGGTGCTATTTTATCATAAGTATCTTTAGAATCCTCCGAAGCTTCACCAGAGATTGGTTCGTCTTTAGATTTTTGATTTTTTAAGATCTCGATATAAATAAATTTATCGCAAGCCACTATAAATGGATGAGGCGTTTTCTTTTCACCAATACCATATACTTGCATTCCTGCTTCACGTAAACGTGTCGCCAAACGTGTAAAATCACTGTCGCTAGAAACCAAACAAAAGCCATTGACTTTTTCTGAATACAGAATATCCATAGCATCAATAATCATTGCAGAATCGGTGGCGTTCTTTCCTGTGGTATAACCATACTGCTGTATAGGCGTAATCGCGTTCTCCAACAACATGTTTTTCCATTTGGAAAGATGTGGCTTGGTGAAATCGCCATAAATACGCTTGATGGTTGGATTGCCATATTTGGCAATTTCTTCCATCATTTCTTTTACGTAAGCTGAAGGAATATTATCGCCATCAATAAGTACTGCAAGTTTTATATCCATAGTTTGATTGGTTGTTCTGACTTTATATTTTTGAAATGTTCTTTACAACAATCAATGTTTAGCCTTCTTTTCGCGTTTTGCTGCCTTTTTTTCTTTGGCAGTTAAAAGTGGTTCTTTTTTAGCGTTTTTCTTAGCGTCTTGTGTTTTTGCCATGGTTTTGTTTTTTAATTTTTTTTTAAAGATAAGAAAAAGGGATTAGTTGTAGCACATTGTTTTTCTGTTCATTATTTTTCTTGATTTACGTTTGTATTGGTTTTTATTTTAAAATGATTTACCTTACAGCATCAAACCTTTTGTATGTCTTTTATTAAAAAACTCGGTACGCCTAGTTTACTTCTATTAATACTTTGTGCTATCATTATCATTATAGCTGAATCCCTATTTTTAAATGGTCATGAACTCCATGGTATCTTTTTAGGAATGTGGGCACCCATGATTCTTGGTTTAATTATCCTTTTTAAAATTATAACCAATGGACCTAAGTAATTTTATTTTTTGGTTTTCAATCGTAGTGGCGATTTGTGTCATTGTTTGGGCTTTTACAGTTATTAAGCTCTATGATGACATTAAGTAAAAGAAGCACTGCTTCACGCTACATTATGTCTATAAATCATTCTTGCTTTCTACGACGTAAAATTGTATGACACCCAAAAATTACTACTATCTTTACGGTCTCTATTTTATAATTACAACATACTATCATGTCCTTTAAAAACATTCTTACCATTAGCATCTGCCTCCTTCTTTTAAACCCTTTGAATGCAGGTGTAAGATGGGGTAAAACAGGGCATCGCACTGTAGGAGCAATTGCAGATAGCCACTTAAATGGTAAGACTAAACGTGCAATTAAGAAATTACTTAATCAGGAGTCTCTAGCGTTTGTATCTACATTTCCAGATGAAATAAAGTCTGACGATCACTATGACCAATTTAATACCTGGCACTATATCAATATGCCATTAGATACTAACTACGATACTACTAAACAAAACCCAGAAGGCGATCTCATCTCTGGGATTGCACATTGTAAAGCAGTGC
>CALGIH010000339.1 GCA_937916035.1 uncultured Lacinutrix sp. | reverse complement strand
GTCCTGCAAATTTTAAAACCGTCATACCCACAATTAACCCAAGAAATCCTGCAATGATGGTTATAAAAATAGATTCTAATAAAATGATGGAAATAATCGATTTTGGAGATGCTCCTAAAGCCTTACGTATACCAATTTCTTTAGTTCGCTCCTTTACAATGAATATCATAATATTACTAATACCAACAACTCCTGCTATTAAGGTTCCAAAACCAATTACTAATATTAAGATACCAAGTCCTGTAGTTAAAGCATTCACACTTTGAGATTCTGCTGCTCTATTTCTTACTCTTATTGCTCTTTGATCTGAAACAGCAACAGAAAAAAGGTTTTTTAGACGCTTAGTCAATGAATTACTAAAAGCTAAAGCTTGATCATAATTCATGTCTGGATTATAGGTCATATTGATTTGATCTACATAATCATTATTACCATAAACTCGTTGAGCAGTCGAAACTGGCATGTAAATTACACGTTCTTCATTATCATTCCCTTCATCAGAAAAAATGCCTACAATTTTATATTGAATACCACTTAAATTAAGGTATTTACCTAGTGCTGTAGTTTTTAAAAATAAATCTTCCTCTACCTTACTTCCAATGACGATAACTTTTGTTTTTTCATCAACATCTTTTTGATTTATATAACGTCCTTCATCCATTAGTGTTTTTTCCAAATACTGGTGGTCAGGATGTACAGCTCTTACAGAGTAGCTACTCGTTTCATTTCTAAATGTTGCAGAAACATTTTTATAGATCCTAGCAGTTATAAATTCAACTTTATTACCACTTTCGTCTTTAATATAATTAAAAGTATTATTATCGAATTGGATACGTCGTCCAGCTTGCAATCCATTTGAAGCCTTTGTGGTGGTTCCTGAGTTGATATATATAGCATTTGTAGCATCATCTCCAAAAGCTTCTGTGAATGTGTTTTGAAAGCCATTGGCAATACCAAAAAGTATGGTAAATAACATGATAGCAAACAACACAGTAAACCCAGACATTATTGTTCGCAGTCTATTTTTATTGATGCTTTGAAATATTTCGCGCCAAAGGTCTAAATCAAACATACTGTGAAGCTCTTACTTGATTAACCTTTTTATCTTCCATAATAAGCCCATCTTTTAAACGCACTATACGTTTACACATATTGGCAATATCTTCTTCATGCGTTACAATTAATATGGTTTTTCCTTCATCGTTTAATTGTTGAATGAATTCCATTATTTCATACGATGTTGTAGTATCTAATGCTCCTGTAGGCTCATCTGCTAATAATAGTTTAGGATCAGCAGCTAAAGCTCTCGCAATAGCAACACGTTGTTTTTGACCACCAGATAATTCACTTGGCAAATGGTGTGCCCAATCTAATAAACCTACTTTCTCTAAATGGAATTTCCCTTTTTCTTGACGCTCTTTACGTTTTAATCCTTGATAATATAAAGGAAGTGCTACATTTTCAAGAGCATTTTTATAATTGATAAGATTAAAAGATTGAAAGATAAATCCTAAAAATTTATTTCTATAAATAGCAGCCTTCTTTTCATTAAGATTCTTAATAGGTACTCCATCTAATATATAATCACCAGAATCTGCTTCATCAAGCATTCCAATAATGTTTAGTAATGTTGATTTCCCAGAACCTGATGAACCCATAATTGCGACCATTTCGCCGGTTTCAACTTCTAGGTCAATACCCTTAAGTACATGTAAACTGGATTTTCCTATTGGATAGGATTTATGCAGTTGGTTGATTTTTAACATAGTTAGTGTTTTTTAGCTCAGTGCTACAACAATTAGACTGTAAAGGTCTTTTTTTGTTACATCACAAAAACATAATTAAATGTTAAAATGCTATCTATGGCTTAACTTACGGTAGATATAATACGCTAAGCCTCCTATAAGAACATAAGGAACAACCATTAAGTATATTATTCCATTGTTTATCCCTTTAGCAGTGCTTTGCCCTTCTTCGCTTTCTAAAACTGCGCGACACATTGCGCATTGAGCTTCTGAAAAACTAAAGAAAAGTAGCATCACTATAAATAAGACAATATGTTTTTTGGAAAGGTTCAATAGTAAGGAGATATCATTATAAAAACTACAACACCAGACACTGCAACGAAAAGCCACAAAGGAAATGTAATACGTGCTATTTTTTTATGTTTTTCAAAATTATTGGTAATTGCCCTCACATAAGTAATGAGCACAAATGGAATAACTACAATTGACATAATAATATGTGTAATTAATATAACATAATACACATATTTCATTACGCCTTCGCCTCCATATTTCGTAGAATCACTTGTCATGTGGTAAGCCACGTACATTATCAAAAATACTACTGAAAGCAGTATCGCAAATTGCATTAAGCGCTGATGTAATTTTATTTTCTTATTCGTTATTGCCCAAAATGCTGTGACTAACACAATTGCTGTTAATGCATTTATTGAAGCATAAATTGGAGGCAAAAAAGTTAGTGGCTCTACATTTGGGATTTTAATACCAAACAAAGCCGCAACTACAATTGGTATTGCAATTGAAAGAATGATAATAAGTTTGTTATATTTTTTTTCGTCTGAAATACTCATACTACTCTTTTAAAAGTTTAGCGATATCTTCTTTTAGCAAGCTAATTTCTTCTTTCATCCCTTCATCATCAAATTGTTCTACTTCTGAAATAATACCATTATAAAAAATCATTGGATTACCATAGTTATCAAGTCTTGATCTGATAAATCCGTTTTTATCAATCAACGCAAAATTTCCTGAATGTTCAAAACCACCTTCAACAGCTCCATCTTCGGCAGTATATAAATTGAACCCTTTATTTGCTAACTCATAAATAACATCTTGATCTCCTGTCATTAAATGCCAATTGGGATTCGTAATGCCATACTTGTCTGCGTATGTTTTTAGAACTTCAGGAGTATCATTCATTGGATTGATTGTAAATGAAGCGACTCCGAAATTTTCAATACCATCAAAATTCTTCTGAATTTGAACTAAATTATCACTC
>CALGIH010000338.1 GCA_937916035.1 uncultured Lacinutrix sp. | reverse complement strand
AAATCTTCATAAAACAAATGATGGCACTATTTATTTAAGCTGGATAGAAAAAGATAAGGACACCATAAGTCATTTGAAATTTTCTAAGCTTAATGATTCAGAATGGTCTGAACCAAAAACGATTGCAAAAGGAAAAGATTGGTTTGTGAATTGGGCAGACTTTCCTTCTATGACGTCATTTGGCAGTTCTAATTTGGTTGCTCATTATTTAGAGAAAAGTGCTGATGATACATATGCTTATGATGTGAAACTTATTCAATCTTCTGATAATGGCGAAACATGGAATGCATCATTTAAACCTCATAAAGATAATACAAATACAGAACATGGTTTTGTTAGTAAAATGGCTCTAAATGATGACAGCTACTTATCAGTTTGGTTAGATGGTAGACAAAATGCTTATGCCGAAACTGATTCTACAATTCAAGCACAAATGACCCTTAGAAGTGCAATCATCAATAATAAAGGTGAACTTCTGCAAGAATATTTACTCGATAATCGTGTTTGCGATTGTTGCCAGACTGATGTTGCAATGACAGCTGAAGGTCCAATAGTAGTTTACAGAGATCGCTCTGAGGATGAAATACGTGACACCTATTATGTGAAGCAAGTAAATGGCACTTGGACAGAACCAAAACCTCTTTATAATGATAATTGGAAAATTGCAGGTTGTCCTGTAAATGGTCCAGCACTAGCAACCAAAGACAATGTCGTTGCAGTAACTTGGTTTACAGCTGCTGATAATTTACCAAAAGTAAAAATGGCCTTCTCCAATGATAATGGCAATACATTTAATAGGCCAATAACAGTTGCAACCGAAACCATTATGGGACGATTAGACATAGAATTATTAGATGATGGCTCTGCAATTCTTAGTTCAATGGATAGCAATGAAGGGGAATCATTAATATTATTGCAGCATATAAAACAAGATGGAACCATCTCTCAACCGTTTGCAGTATCAGAAACTGCAAATAGTAGATCTAGCGGGTTTCCAAGAATGGTTATAAAAGATGATAAAATTTACTTAGCGTGGACAGCAGTTGGAGACACACTTCAGGTGCAATCCGTTGAAGTCTTAGTTGATGCTTTATTGGAATAACAATTATGCAAAACCAAGTAATAAGTATTCTTATTCCTTTTAAAAACACATCACTCTTTATTACATAATGCTTAGCTTCTATTGTTAACCAAACATATTCAAATTGGGAACTGATTATAGTTGATGACCATTCTATAGATGAAAGTTATTCAATTGTTAAGGGATTTGCAGACTTAGACAAACGCATCCAACTCTATAAAAACAAAGGTTCTGGCATTATTGATGCCCTACAACTAGCTTATTCTAAAAGCAAAGGTTCTTATATAACTAGAATGGATAGCGATGATATAATGACTAAAAACAGGCTACAGTCCATGTATGAGGATTTAGCAAATCATGGAAAAGGTTATGTTGCTTTAGGATTGGTTAAATATTTTTCAGAAGAAGGCATCAGTGATGGTTATTCAAAATATGAAACATGGCTAAACGCCTTAACAGAAAAGGGCTCAAACTACACTGAAATTTATAAAGAATGCGTTATCGCTTCGCCTTGTTGGATGATTCATCGTGAAGATTTTGATAGATGTGGAGCTTTTAATGCAAAAATTTATCCTGAGGACTATGATTTAGTGTTTCGGCTTTATAAACATAATGTAAAATGCATTCCCTCGTCAAACCTTTTACACTATTGGAGAGATTATAGTTATCGTTCATCAAGAGTGCAAGACAATTATGAACATGATATGTTGCTGAAGCTTAAGTTGCATCACTTTCTGAAAATTGATAATACCCCTTCAAAAGCCTTGGTGCTTTGGGGAGCTGGACACAAAGGAAAGTTTTCTGCAAGCTATTTAATAGAAAATAATGTAGACTTTATCTGGGTTTGTGATAATCCAAAAAAAATTGGAAAACACATTTATAAGCATATGCTTTATGACTTTAAATATCTAGAAAACATTAAAAACCCTCAAAGTATTATAACAGTTGCTAATCATAAAGCGCAAAAAGAAATTAAAACCTATCTTAAAAATCAAAACATGGCGCCAATGGTGGATTATTTTTTCTTTTGCTAGAAGATTAGCTGTTTTCTGTTAAATTTCTCTGAACACTTTTAAATTTATCTAGATGCATTTTCTATATTTGACAAACTAATTATTGGAATGCAGTTTAAAAACCCAGAACTTCTTTACGCTTTACTCCTGCTCCTTATTCCCATTATTGTTCATTTATTTCAGCTTAGACGTTTCCAAAAAGTAGATTTTACCAATGTTGTCTTTTTAAAAAGTGTGACCATACAAACTCGTAAAAGTTCACAATTAAAAAAGTGGTTAACGCTAATTACAAGGCTTTTGCTCCTAACTGCAGTTATAATTTCCTTCGCTCAACCCTATTTTAGCAAAGATGATTCTTTTAAATTAGATTCTGAAACGGTTATCTATCTTGATAATTCTTTTAGTATGCAAGCAAAAGGCAATCAAGGCGAACTGCTAAAACGTGCAGTTCAAGATATACTTGAATCTAATTACAATGATGAGAAGGTTACTTTTTTTACAAATAATTCTACTTTAAAAAATAGTAGTTCTAAAACCATTCAAAATGACTTATTACAATTAGCATATAGCTCCAATCAGTTAGATTATAATGCAGCCATTTTAAAGGGAAAAGCACTATTCAGTAAAGATAATAGCACTAGGAAAAATCTAATTTTAATTTCAGATTTTCAACAGCTACAACAAGGAATAGAAATTCAATCTGATAGTTCTATCAATACAAATTTGATACAATTAAAGCCTGTAAACACTAACAATGTAAGTATTGATAGTTTATACGTTTCTAAAATAAACTCCTCAAATATTGAATTAACAGTTAGCTTAGATGGTAGTCCAGAATCACTTGAAAATTTACCTGTTTCATTATTTAATGGTGAGAATCTAGTTGCGAAATCTGCTGTAAGCAGCACAAGTTTAAATTCTACCACATTTAGCATTCCAAATAATGTGAAAATGAATGGTAAAATCACGATTGATGATGCTAGTCTTCAATTTGATAATACGTTATTTTTCAATATTAATGAACGCTCAAAAATCAATGTACTCACCATCAATGAAGCAAGTGATAATTTCTTAAAGCGAATTTTCACAGACGATGAATTTGATTTACAAAGTGTACAAGCAAATCAGTTGAATTTCAATGATATTTCAAAGCAAAACTTAATTATACTAAATGAGTTAGTGTCAATCCCAGTTTCGTTATCTAATGCATTACAAAATTTTACAAATAATGGTGGTGATGTTCTGATAATTCCAGCAATAAAAGCCAATATTAACTCCTATAATCAGTGTCTTTCAGGAATTGGTAATGCAACACTTTCAAACGAAACTATAGCAGATAAAAATATAACGTCCATAAATTATTCGCATCCAGTTTTTAATGCTGTATTTGATAAGCAAGTTTCAAATTTTCAATATCCAATTGTACATAATTATTACAACATTAATGCTCCTGAAAGTGCCATCTTAAGTTTTGAAGATAACAAACCCTTTTTGGTTCAAACGGCAAACACTTTTGTATTTGCTGCTTCTCTTAATGCAGAAAATTCCAACTTCATAGATTCGCCATTAATTGTTCCAACTATATATAACATTGGAAGGCAGAGCCTTAAACTACCAAAGCTTTATTATAATATTGGAGAAGAAAACAGCTTTGATGTCAACACAATAATGCAGCAAGACGCTATTTTAAAACTAAAGTTTGATGCTGTTGAAATTATTCCGCAGCAACAAACACTTTCAAATAAGGTAAGTGTTGTAACTAACGAAACTCCAGAGACAGCAAGCACATATGCTATTACCAATAACAATGAAGTACTAGAGCATATTAGCTTTAATTACAACCGTTCAGAAAGTAATTTACGTTTTCAGAACCTTTCATCAATTCAAAATGCAACCATAAGTAATTCTTTACCAGAATTGCTTACAAATATAAAAAGTGACACTAATATTAATGCGCTATGGAAATGGTTTGTTATTTTTGCATTGATATTTTTAATTATAGAAATGCTCATCTTAAAATACTTTAAATGAACGTACTTATAAAATCTGCTAATATTATTGACGATAAGAGTGATTTTCATAACAAAAAGCAAGATATATTGGTTGAAAAAGGAATCATTGTAAATATTGCCAATTCCATTAAAAATCCAAAAAATTATCGTGAAATTTCACTAGATAATTTGCATATTTCGCAAGGTTGGTTTGATAGTAGTGTTTGCTTTGCAGAACCTGGTTTTGAAGAACGTGAAACTATTGACAATGGACTTAAAGTTGCAGCAAAATCTGGATTTACAGATGTTGCCATAAATGCCAATACAAATCCTGTTATTGACAGTAATTCTGATGTATCCTTTCTAAAGC
>CALGIH010000337.1 GCA_937916035.1 uncultured Lacinutrix sp. | reverse complement strand
ATGTAGCATTGTAGGCCCAACAAACTTAACAGACCCAGCATATTTAAATAACACAAGTGCTGAATTAGAAGAATTACTTGATTTGTTTGGTATCGATTTAACAACTGAGTTTCTAGAAGAAGTAAGTCCTTTGCATCGTGTTACTGCATCAGCACCTCCAAGTATATTGTTTTATGGTGGTCAAGATCCATTAATACCAACAACACAAGGCACAGACATGAGAGATAAATTACAAATGCTTGGCGTTACAAACCAATTTACATTGTATCCAAATGCCGGACATGGTTGGATCGGATTAGATCTATTGGACACAGGAATTAAATTGAAAGCGTTTACTCAGACTCATTTGGAGTAAGGCTTTATCCAATAATATCAAGCTTGGCAAATCGGAGTAATAATTTTTTTACACCACCATTTTCAAATTCTATTTCAGCTTTTACATCAGCGCCTTTGCCTTCAATTTTTAGTACCTCACCTTTTCCAAATCGTAAATGCTTTACAAGATTCCCTACCACAAGTTTATTATCAAACAAATTCGAGGTGCCATTACTACTTGCAACAGACTTCAGGTTTTTAGGTGTACTTAACTTAAAATTTTGTGTTTCTGGTTTTTGCTTAATCTTTTTACTAGAAACTCTTTGTTTGGCAGGTTTATATCGAATGGTATTTGGCGGTACATCACCAAAAATATCAGCACTTAGCATTGGGTTTATGCGTCGCTCTTCAGGTGGAGTTAATATTTCTACAAACTGTTCATCAATTTCTTCTATAAAGCGACTAGGCTCAGCGTCAATTTGTTTTCCCCAACGACTACGTGTTAAAGCATAGGTTATATAGGCTTGCTTTTCAGCTCTAGTCAAGGCCACATAAAACAAACGTCGTTCTTCTTCTAGTTCGCTACGCGTATTCATACTCATTGCACTTGGAAATAAATCTTCTTCTAAACCAACCACGAATACATGGTTGAACTCAAGTCCTTTAGCCATGTGTATACTCATTAATGCAACATGATTAGGATCACCCTTGTCTCCATCTAAGTCCGTTGCAAGTGCCACATCTTCTAAAAATTCTGCTAGTGAATCTCCAGCATCAGCTAATTCTATTTGTTCTTCAGTAAAACTTTTAACACCATTTAAAAGTGCTTCCACATTTTCCAATCGTACTGCACCTTCAGGTGTGCCATCTTTATTTAACTCTCGTAATAACCCACTGGTTTTGATAACATATTCGGACAAATCAAAGGCATTTGCTGTTTGATTCATTACTTGATAGCTTTCAATAAGTATTGTGAAATCTCTTAACTTATTTTTTGTTCCATTATTAATACTAATATCAATCGTATCAAGGTTTTTTAAGATTTCAAAAATGGTCATTTTGTAATTATTTGCAGCTACAACTAATCTATCAATAGTTGTTTGACCAATACCTCGCACAGGATAATTAATTACACGTTTTAGCGCTTCTTCATCTGCTGGATTTAAAACCAAACGCAAATAAGCAATAACATCTTTAATTTCTTTGCGCTGATAAAATGATAATCCTCCATAAATTCGATATGGTATATTTCTTTTTCGTAAAGCATCTTCAATAGAACGCGATTGAGCATTGGTACGATATAGGACTGCAAAATCGCTATTATGCAATTGGTTCTTCATTTTCTCATCCCAAATAGTGCTTGCTACGTAGTGGCCCTCAAGCCCATCTGTCATCGATCTATGTACTTTAACCTTATTACCTTCTTCATTAGCAGTCCAAACGATTTTATCTATCTTAGTTTTATTATGCTCAATGACTGAGTTTGCTGCTCCAACAATATTTTTTGTTGAACGGTAATTTTGCTCTAAGCGATAGAGTTTTACATCGTCATAATCTTTTTGGAAATTCAATATATTATTAATATTAGCACCTCGAAACGCATAAATACTTTGCGCATCATCTCCAACCACACATATGTTTTGAAAACGATCTGCCAATGCACGAACTATTAAATATTGTGAATGGTTAGTATCTTGGTACTCATCGACAAGAATGTAACGAAACTTGTCTTGATATTTTGCCAAAACATTAGGGAAGCGTGTTAGTAATTCGTTAGTCCTTAACAGCAAGTCATCAAAATCCATGGCACCAGCTTTAAAGCAGCGATCAACATACTCTGCATAGATTTCCCCCATTTTAGGTCGTCTCATCATCGCATCGGCTTCCATGAGCTCTGGATTTTTAAAATAGGCCTTAACTGTTATTAAGCTGTTTTTATATGAAGAAATCCTGCTATAAACCTGTTTCGTTTTGTAAATATCCTTCTCTAAGCCCATTTCTTTAATTATTGAGCCTAACAATTTTTGAGAATCTTGCGTGTCGTAAATGGTAAAATTACTTGGAAAACCTAAATGATATCCTTCAAAACGCAAAATTTTCGCAAACACAGAGTGAAAAGTTCCCATCCAAAGGTTTTTTGCTTCACCATCACCAACGATCTCAGCAATTCGACCTTTCATTTCTTTAGCCGCTTTATTAGTAAAGGTCAATGCCAAAATATTAAAAGTGTCTACTCCTTGACTCATTAAGTAAGCAATACGAAACGTAAGCACTCTTGTTTTACCAGAACCTGCTCCAGCAATGACTATCATAGGTCCATCTTTCTGTAAAGTTGGTGCTAATTGCGCTTCGTTAAGCTGACTTAAATACTTCTCCAATTCAATAATATTTTAGAGCGTGAAATTAACCAATGTTAAACGGTTTTCTAAATCTAAAATGGAATAATTATAAACAATTGAGAATCTACTTAATCTTTGACAAAATTTAAATATCTTTAAGCCTAATTTTTTTTTTAATGAAAAAACTACTCTTGATTTTTGGAATGTGTTTAAGTCTATCATTCCAATTAATTGCTCAAGAAAACGAGAGAATTATTAAAGATTTCGGTCAAACATTCAGCGTTGAAAATCCTGATGTTATTACTGATGTTAATGCCAACCATAAAATTATTTTTGATGTCACGCAGTCTTCAGAAGACAAAAGCATTGTGAATAAATATGTTGACACAGCAGCTCGATTTTTGAATATGCATGCTAAAGCTGGTTTAAAACCAGAACAATTACATGTTGCAATGACAATGCATGGTGGCGCTTGGCAAGATGTAATGACCAATGAAGCTTATAAAGAAAAATTTGGTGTTGATAATCCCAATGTGGAACTTATCAATCAACTAACAGAAGCTGGCGTTGATGTTATTATTTGCGGACAAACAGCTGGAGCAAGAGGTTTGAACAAAGCTAATGTAAACCCGAATGTTAAGTTTGCACTATCAGCAATGACAGCCCTTTTACAATACCAGAATAATGGTTACCGATTCATGAAATTTTAAACAACTACATACAGATGAAAAAACTACTACTAACAGCTACCTTATTATCTTGTGCTTTTGGATTTGCACAACATGGATTAGACAAAGACGTTGCAAACATTGAAGACAAAGTGATCGAATGGCGACGTGACTTTCACCAAAACCCCGAACTTTCAAACCGTGAATTTAAAACTGCCGAAAAAATTGCAGCACATTTAAAATCACTTGGCATGGAAGTACAAACAGGAATTGCACATACTGGAGTTGTTGGCATTTTAAAAGGCAAAAAACCAGGAAAAGTATTAGCTCTTAGAGCAGATATTGATGGATTACCAGTTCCTGAACGCGCAGATTTACCATTTAAATCTACAGCAAAAGGAGAATTTAATGGAGCAGAAGTTCCTGTGATGCACGCTTGTGGTCATGATACCCACATTGCAATATTGATGGGAGTTGCCGAAATTATGTCGAAAAATACAGACAAAATAAAAGGAACGATTAAATTCATATTTCAACCAGCTGAAGAAGGTGCTCCAGAAGGAGAAGAAGGTGGTGCGAAAATGATGATTAAAGAAGGTGTCTTAAAAAATCCTGATGTTGATGCTATTTTTGGCTTACATATTGGCTCTGGTCAACCAGTCAATACAATTGCCTATAAATCTGGAGGCATTATGGCTGCTGCTCAACGCTTTGAGATTAATGTTAAAGGCAAACAAACACATGGCTCTACTCCATGGACAGGTATTGACCCAATTATGGCTAGTGTAAAAATAATTGATGGATTACAAACCTTAATTAGTAGAGAATCAGCATTAACTAATGAAGCAGTCGTTATCTCAGTTGGTAAAATCACAAGTGGTGTAAGAAATAATATTATTCCTGAAACTGCACAAATTGTTGGTACAATTCGCACTCTAGATTACGATATGCAAAAACATATAAACGACCGTATGAAAGAAATGGTTTCTGCTATTGCAAAAGCTTATAGAGCAGAAGCTACAGTTGATATTTCGGAAGGATCAGCAATTACCTTTAATAATATAGAGCTGACAAAACAAATGCTTCCTTCACTTGAAAAAGCTGCTGGAAAAGAAAGGGTTATTGAAATAAGTGCTATTACTGGAGCTGAAGACTTTTCTTTTTATCAACTAGAAGTTCCAGGAATGTTCTTTTTCTTAGGTGGTATGACGCCAGGAAATACAGAATCATTTCCACACCATACTCCAGACTTTTTTATTGATGAATCTGGGATGCTTTTAGGTGTTAAAACGTTTATTCAATTATCTTTAGATTACTTAAATAATTAATATATTCATGGAATTTCTGTACCAAATCACTTGGTGGATGTGGATACTCATTTTGTTATCATTGGTTGCTATACGTGATATTTTCTTTCAGAAAACGCACACTATTAGTCATAACTTTCCAATACTTGGTCATCTACGTTATTTGTTTGAAAAGATAGGCCCAGAAATTCGTCAGTATTTTGTAGCAAATAACAGAGAAGAACTTCCTTTTAATCGAATAGAACGTGGTTGGATTTATGCCTCGGCTAAAAAAGAAAACAATTACGAAGGGTTTGGTACAGATCGAGATATCTATGCGCATCAACATTTTTTTATTAATAATGCGATGATGCCTTATAAATTACCTGAAAATCATCCTAATAAAGTTGACCCTACTTTCTTACCATGTGCTAAAGTTATGGGAGCCCATAATCAAAGAAAAAAACCATACCGTCCAGCTTCAATAATTAATGTGTCTGCCATGAGTTTTGGTTCGCTATCAGCAAAAGCAATTGAATCCTTAAATAAAGGCGTTAAAATAGCTGGAGCTTATCACAATACTGGAGAAGGTGGCTTATCTCCATATCATAGTAATGGAGGTGATGTTGTTTTTCATTTCGGAACTGGTTACTTTGGTGTTAGAGGAAATGATGGTAATTTTTCAATGGAAAAACTAAAGCAATTAGTCATTGACAATCCTTTTGTTAAAGCAATTGAAGTTAAGTTATCTCAAGGTGCAAAACCAGGAAAAGGTGGTGTATTGCCTGGTGCCAAAATTACTAAAGAAATTGCTCAAATTCGTGGTGTCGAAGTTGGAAAAGATGTCCTCTCTCCTCCAAATCACACGGCGTTTTCTAATGTAAAAGAATTATTAGCGTTTGTTGAAGATATTGCTAAAAACACAGGGCTTCCAGTTGGAATAAAAGCTGCTATCGGCAAATTGAATGAATGGGAAGAATTAGCAGATTTAATGGTAGAAACTGGTAAAGGTCCAGATTTCATTACTGTTGATGGTGGAGAAGGTGGCACAGGAGCAGCACCTCCAAGTTTTGCTGACCATGTTTCATTACCTTGGGTTTATGGCTTTAGCGAGTTGTATAAAGTATTTCAAAAACGAAACTTAACAGAACGCATTGTTTTTGTTGGTAGCGGAAAATTAGGTTTCCCAGCCAAAGCAGCCATGGCTTTTGCTATGGGAGTCGATTGTATTAACGTGGCTAGAGAAGCCATGATGAGTATTGGCTGTATACAAGCTCAAGTTTGTCATACCAATCGTTGTCCAAGTGGTGTTGCTACGCAAAGCAAATGGTTACAAAATGGTATTGATCCTACTTTAAAATCGCAACGTCTTGGCCAATATTTTAAAACCT
>CALGIH010000336.1 GCA_937916035.1 uncultured Lacinutrix sp. | reverse complement strand
AATCAAGAAATCATGCTAAACGATGATATTGTTTCTGTTGATGACATCAAAGAACTTTCCGAAATATTTCTTGATAATAATGGCGACAAAAGCTATGAATATTGCAAAGGACAAGGATTATCTAAGTCTTCTGACAATCCAAAAGAGGCTGTAATTTCATTGCAAACAAATAATGAAACACGTTACAATTTATTTGTAAAAGTTCAAGACGAACTCACTAATGCTTATTATGAGTTGAGAGCGAATTATGGTCAACAAAAATATGGCAAAACTCCGGATGAGTTAACACTTGAAGAATTAAGAATAGTTCGTGAGGCTTATCCGTTTTTGGTTTCAGAAGCAACTACGAAATAATAAAAAAGCCTGAACATTTTGTTCAGGCTTTACTTTTTCTAATTTTTTATTCCTTCTAAATCCAATAGAAAGGCATACGTTAAAGCAGTACGTTTATAGCGTTCAAAACGCCCTGAAGCTCCTCCATGTCCTGATTCCATATTGCAATCCATGATGAGTAAATTATCGCCAGTTTTCAATTCACGTAATTTGGCAACCCATTTTGCTGGTTCCCAATATTGAACTTGACTGTCCCAATAACCAGTTGTTACTAGCATATTAGGATACTTTTTAGCTCCAACATTATCATAAGGTGAGTACGATTTCATATAATCATAATATTCTTCTTTTCTAGGATCTCCCCATTCATCCCATTCAAAAGTTGTTAGTGGAATTGTTTCATCAATCATCGTTGAAACCACATCTACAAAAGGAACAGCAGCTACGACTCCATTCCATAATTCAGGATTCATATTTACAATAGCTCCCATTAACAATCCACCAGCACTTCCTCCATTTGCATATAAATGTTTACTACTCGTAAAACCCTTTTCAATCAAAAACTTACCTGAATCTACAAAATCAGTGAACGTGTTTTTCTTTTTCAACAATTTTCCGTCTTCATACCAATCTCTTCCCATTTCTTGTCCACCACGAATATGCGCAATTGCATAAATAAACCCTCTATCTAACAAACTTAATCGACTAGAATTAAAAGTTGCTTCTGAGCTGCTACCATAAGATCCATACGAATAAAGAAGCAATGGAGTATTTACGTTCTTTTCTGTACCTTTTTTATAAACTAACGAGATCGGAACTTTTACACCATCTCTAGCTGTAGCAAATAAACGTTCAGAAATATAATTATCAGATGAAAAATTAGAATCAAGAACTTCTTCTTGTTTTAATAATACCTGTTCTTTTGTATCCATATTATAGTCATAAGTACTATTTGGTGTCGTAAGCGATGTATAACCATAGCGCAATATGTTTGTGTCAAAATCTAAATTAGAAGTTGTATAAGC
>CALGIH010000335.1 GCA_937916035.1 uncultured Lacinutrix sp. | reverse complement strand
ATGATGGTAAATGGCATCTTCTGTCTTTAACCTATAATAAAGAACTTAATGAATTTCGTCTTTACTACGATGGGAACAATGTAGCTATATATAAAGCTAAGTTCGACTTTTACAATGACAATAAATTATTAATTGGAGGACAAAAAAAGGATTTTAGTTTCGACAATGACATTCTCCCAAATATAAAAATTGTTGCTAAACAGCTTCAAAACTATGTAAATGAGTTTAACAAGTTAAATGTTGGCTAAGTAACCGAAGAAGAATTTATTAGCCTAATTGTTGAGCCTGAAGCATTATATCGTAGAAAATTAAAATCTAAAAATGCACAAGCAAAAATTAATGACCAAACCCCTAAACTCCTAGATATAGTTTTAAAAATAAAAGATAGTTTACATTCAAACCCTTATACTGTTTCTCAAAATCACGAATTAACCTTATTAAAACCAATTAACCAGCTCTATTCTATAGAGGAGAGCATAGTAAAAATTAATGTATTTTATGCTAAAAAGTATGGAGAACAAGAGCGCTTATATCCTTCAAATTTTTCGA
Organism: uncultured Lacinutrix sp.; assembly: GCA_937916035.1. Taxonomy (GTDB): domain Bacteria; phylum Bacteroidota; class Bacteroidia; order Flavobacteriales; family Flavobacteriaceae; genus CAJQLB01. The sequence continues at coordinate 1,454 of CALGIH010000335.1, read as the reverse complement.
TTGATAATTTAAAGGTTTGGAGTAAAACTCTTGAAGCAAGCAAAATATTTGAAGAATTTTTAAAATATAACAAAACAAACACTATTGAATTAGAACAAAAACTTGACACATTAACAGTTGCTGTCTGGAACATATGGCATGGTGGGAAACATTTTACAGTAAACGAAAGTGGCTGGGATTCACGAAAAAGAATAGCAGAAATTTTAAAAACGTATAATGCTGATATTATATTAATGCAAGAAACGTATTCATCAGGTGATTTTATAGCTGCAGAACTAGGCTATCATTTTGCAACCAGTTCTGATTGGGATTATAAAATGCAAGGTTCAAATATTTCTGTAATAAGTCGTTTTCCAATTTTAGAATTAGAAGCCCCAGATGAGGCTGAATTCATGAATATTTCTGCTAAAATAGCACTTACTAAAACGCAAAACATATATGCAATGTCAAATTGGTATGGCATGTCTACTTTTCCAATAGTGTATGAGCATCATAAAAACAAATTTGATGCTGCTAATACAATTCCTATACTCTTTGGCGGAGATTTTAATGCTGTGCCTTATCTGGATAATGGAACTAGTGAGGCATCTAAACGCTTAATAGAGACAGGATTCACCGATGCCTATCGTAATTTACATCCTAATTATTCGCAATTTCCAGGGTTTACGCATACAACTGGCGAACGGATTGATCAATTATATTATAAAGGAAATATATTACAACAAATTTATACAGAAGTAATATCTACTGCATCTGATGGGTTTCCTTCAGATCATTTTATGATACTTTCAAAATTTGTTGTAAAACAATAAAAGCAATTTTAATTTAAGCTTGCCAGACTAGCTTTTAACGTTTCAATTTTAGCTAAAGCATCTCCTTCTTTTTTCTTTTCACTAGCAACTACTTGTTCTGGTGCTCCTGCAACAAAACGCTCGTTAGAGAGTTTCTTTTGTACAGATTTCAAAAAGCCTTCTGTGTAGTTTAACTCTTCGTTAAGTTTTGCTATTTCAGCTTCCACATCAATACTGCCTTGCATTGGCACAAAATACTCGTTAGACTTTACTCTAAACGTCAATGCACCATCAACTGGTTCATTGGTGTAATTTAAAGTTGAAATATGACCAAGTTTTGCAATTACCACATCAAAGGTTTTGGAAGCATTGTCGTTATTTAACACATGAAGTTCAATAGCATCTTTAAAAGCAATATTTTTTTGCTTTCTAATGGTACGTATTCCAGAAATAACTTCAGCAGCAAAATCAAACTCATTGATAATAGTCTCATTAACAGCTTGAATTTCTGGCCATTTTGCAACAATTAAAGCATCTTCTGGAGTTCTTTCTGAAATGTATTGCCATATATCTTCGGATAAAAATGGCATAAAAGGATGTAATATTTTTAAATTATCTTCAAAAATAGCTATTACTTTATTGTATGTTTTTGCATCAATTGGC
>CALGIH010000334.1 GCA_937916035.1 uncultured Lacinutrix sp. | reverse complement strand
TTCGCTTAGTGCTATTTTTACTTAACTATAAATACTAACCAACCAATTTTTCTGTCTATGAAGACTCATTTACAATCTATCCAATTACTACTATCATTTTTTATAACAAGTGCTTTAATAGCACAAGATTTTAAAGCACTGAAATACCGAACCGTTGGCCCAGAAAGAGGTGGCCGCGTTACAACAGTTACAGGAACACCAATGCTACCTGGTACTTTTTATCTTGGGGCATCAGGTGCTGGAGTTTGGAAATCTGAGGATTACGGAACCACATGGAATAATGTCTCTGATGGCTTTTTTACGACACCTTCCATTGGTGCCATTGAAGTAGCTATTAACGATCCTAACATTGTTTATGTTGGCACTGGTTCTGATGGACTTAGAAGCAATGTTATTAGTGGTAAAGGAATGTATAAATCTATTGATGCTGGAAAAACTTGGGAGCACGTTGGTTTAAAAGATGTTGGACAAATTGGTGCTGTAGAAATAGATCCAACGAATAATAATATTGTTTGGGTTGCAGCCATTGGTAATGCATTTAAACCCAATAGTGAGCGTGGTATTTATAAAACGATCGATGGTGGACAAAACTGGGAAAAAGTATTATTTGTTTCAGATAAAGTAGGATTTGCAGATTTGGAACTACTTCCAGGAAATCCAAATATAGTGTATGCTGCAGCGTGGAAGGGTGAGCGTAAACCATGGACTATTATTTCTGGTGGAGAAAACAAAGAAGGAGGTATTTACAAATCCATCAATGGTGGCAAAGATTGGGTTAAGCTAGACAAAGGTCTACCAAAAGGGTTGATTGGAAAAATTGACTTAGCAGTATCTGCTGTTAATTCTAGTATATTATATGCAGTTATTGAAGCTCCTGACAAAGAAGGAGGTTTGTACAAATCTGTAGATCAAGGAAAATCATTCAAACAGGTTTCTAGTAATTCAGGATTGGTTAATAGACCGTTTTATTATACAAACATTGAGTTAGACCCAACAAACCCAAATATTATTTACTCCAATGCCAATCCACTATTAAAGTCTATTGATGGTGGGGAAACTTTTAAACGTATGAGTGTGCCTCATGGTGATAATCATGATATATGGATCAATCCAAACAATCCTAATTTACTTATTCAAGCCAATGATGGAGGAGCTAATGTGAGTCATAATGGCGGTGAATCGTGGTCCACACAATTCAACCAACCAACGGCAGAATTATATACAGTTGAAGTAGACGATCAATATCCATATTGGCTTTATTCTGGTCAGCAAGATAACTCATCAACCATTGCAGTACCTAGTTATCCGCCGAGCGCCATACAGAATCCTGGCACAGGATGGATAATCAATACTGGAGGTTGCGAAACTGGTCCTGCAGTACCAAAACCAGGTAATCATAACATTGTTTATGCTAATTGTAAAGGAAGGTTCAGTGTCTTTAATAAACTCACAGGAACAGAAAGGGAATATTCTATTGGCGCTTCCAATATTTATGGACATAATCCAAAAGATTTAAAGTATCGTTTTCAACGTGTGGCACCACTTCATGTGTCTCCACACAATCCAAATGTTGTATATCAAGGCTCACAGTTTGTACATAAAACGGTTACTGATGGACTTGTTTGGGAAACGATTTCACCAGATCTCACCGCTTTTGAAGAAGATAAACAAGTGATTTCTGGAAGCCCGATTACAAGAGATATTACAGGCGAAGAATATTACAGTACTCTTTATTCTATTAGAGAATCTAAATTGGTTGAAGGCTTAATTTGGACAGGCTCCAATGATGGTGTAGTTTCTGTAACCAATGATGGTGGTAAAACGTGGAAGAATGTAACACCAAATAATTTACCAAAAGGAGGGAGAATTGAGTCGGTTGAACCATCTCAGTTCAATCAAGCGAAAGCCTATATTGCTGTTGATAGACATTTACTTGGTGACGATAAGCCTTATATCTATAAAACGAATGACTTTGGTGAAAGTTGGGACTTAATAAGTACCGCATCAAATGGCATCCCTTCCGATTTTATTAGTCGTGTGTTACGCGAAGATCCTGTGCGTGAAGGCTTGCTTTATGCAGGAACGGAGTTTGGAATGTTTGTTTCTTTCAATGATGGGAAAACATGGAATAAGTTTCAGCAAAATTTACCTGTCACTCCAATTACCGATCTTAAGATTTTCAGAGGAGACCTCGTTATAAGTACAATGGGTCGTGGGTTTTGGATTTTAGATAATATCACATTATTAAGACAACAACAAATAACCAATTTAAAA
>CALGIH010000333.1 GCA_937916035.1 uncultured Lacinutrix sp. | reverse complement strand
AGCATTTGCCATATCGCCATCAACTCGAATTTTGAAGTCCAATAATTTTTCTTCGAATTTTTGATCTTTCGGAATAGAAACAATTGATTTTAAAAAGGCGTTGAATTCTTCTTTTTTAAGTTGAACGACTCCTTCTTTGTTTTTTCCAATCGATTGTAAAATGATATCCTTAGACACAAGCGCATTTATAGCAACACTGTCCTGTTTATGAAAGGCATCAAAGAACTTTATAATTGTGTTTTTTACTTCAGACTCTGCCGTATTTTGAGCTATACTAACATTTATAAACATACAGAAAACAATAAAAGAAACTATTCGCATGGTGAATTTTTGTTCTAAAATAATAGATATACATGCATCAAAAAAACATAATTGAATAATTAACACGCTCAGCTTTCTGTTTATTTACTATTTTTACATTTTAACAAAGAAACTATGTCTACAGCTAAAAAAGAATATAAAAGGGTTACAGTAAAGACCTTAGTCGATATGAAATCTAAAGGTGAGAAAATATCGATGCTCACTGCTTACGATTATACCATGGCAAAAATTGTTGATGGCGCTGGTATTGATGTGATTCTGGTTGGTGATTCTGCAAGTAATGTGATGGCAGGACATGAAACAACCTTGCCAATCACTTTAGATCAAATGATTTATCATGCATCTTCAGTTGTAAGAGCTATTGATCGTGCTTTAGTGGTAGTAGACTTACCTTTTGGAAGCTATCAAAGTGATCCTAAAGAAGCGCTACGTTCAGCTATTAGAATTATGAAAGAAAGTGGTGGACATGCTGTAAAAATGGAAGGTGGACGAGAAGTTAAAGAATCTATTAAACGTATATTAAATGCTGGAATCCCAGTTATGGGCCATTTAGGTTTGACACCACAATCTATATATAAATTTGGAACATATACAGTTAGAGCAAAGGAAGAAGATGAAGCTTTGCAGTTAATTGAAGATGCAAAAATGCTGGAACGTATCGGCTGTTTTGGAATTGTTCTAGAAAAAATTCCTGCAAAACTAGCAACACAAGTTGCCAAAAGTGTTAGTATTCCAATTATTGGTATTGGTGCTGGAAATGCTGTTGATGGTCAAGTATTAGTACTCCATGACATGCTTGGAATGACACATGAATTTAATCCACGTTTTTTAAGACGTTACATGAATTTGTATGAAGATATGACAAGTGCTATTTCTCAATATGTTACTGATGTTAAGAAGGTAGATTTCCCAAGTGACTCTGAACAGTATTAATACTTAGATGTCAAAAATTATTTCCAACAAATCTAACCTTCAAGTTCTTTACGAAGACAACCACATCATCATTGTTAACAAACGTGTTGGTGATATTGTGCAAGCTGACAAAACTGGAGACAAGCCTCTAAGCGAGGTTGTAAAAGACTACATTAAAGACAAATACAACAAGCCAGGAAATGTTTATTTGGGTGTTACACATCGTTTAGATAGACCAACAACAGGAATCGTTGTGTTTGCAAAAACATCGAAAGTATTACCGAGATTGAATAAGCTGTTTTCAGATAAAAAAATAAACAAGACCTATTGGGCTGTAGTAAAACAAATACCTGAGAAGGAAAAAACCACTTTAATTCATTGGCTGAAAAAGAATCCGAAAAACAATAAATCAACAGCATATAACACTGAAATCAAAGACAGCAAAAAAGCGATTCTTCATTATGAGGTCATAAAACAACTCAATAACTACTTCCTTTTAGAAGTTAATTTAGAAACTGGCAGGCATCATCAAATTAGGTGTCAGCTTTCAAGTATTGGTTCGTCTATAAAAGGTGATTTAAAATATGGTTTTGATAGAAGCAACATTGATGGAGGAATTCATTTACACTCTAGAAAAATTGAATTTACACATCCTGTTAGTAATGAAGACATTTCAGTTCTCGCTTCAACACCTCAAGACCCAATTTGGGATGCTTGTAATAACTAAATTAGTATCTTTATAAAAAAACGATCTTGAATATACCTGCTCTAATTCAACAACAGCGTCAATTTTTTAAATCTCAACAAACTAAGGACGTTTCCTGTAGAATTGAAATTCTTAAAAAATTAAAAGCAGAAATAATTGCAAGAGAGCAAGACGTTTATGACGCCTTAAAAAAAGATTTTAAAAAGCCTGTCTTTGAGTCGTTTATG
>CALGIH010000332.1 GCA_937916035.1 uncultured Lacinutrix sp. | reverse complement strand
GCTTAGGATTGGAGAAATAATCAACCGCAATTAATAATGACGATAAAACTCCCCAAAAAATTAAGGCAAACCAAAAACGGTTCCAATCAATTTTCTTTCTGGCAGTGGTTAACTGCGTAAACGATTGTTTGTGCAAGAATTTAACAGTGAGTATTAAAAAGAGTAACCCTCCAGCAAACGGCAACAAAATGAAAGCCAAATTAAGATTTGGTTCAAATAAGGTCATTAAATAATTCGTGTCATTGAGTTTTGATTGATCTGCTGATCCATCGAAAGTTTTCAATAAAACTCCCACTAAATGTGGCACAGAAAACACAAAAACTCCTATTATGGCAATTCCAACTCCAATGAGGTATCTCCAATAATCATGTAAAACATTATAAGCTGAGGCTATATACATAGGTTATAAATTTACGTTCCAAATTTGTTTATTATCGTAGCGCAATGTAGCATTTTTTACTTGTAAAGGCGAATCAAAATTATTGGCAAACAATGCTCCTGTTCCCAATCCTTGAGGCATGTTATTTCCCAAAGTAAAGGTCCATTGTGCAATGGCATTTAAGCCAATATTACTTTCTAAAGCGCTTGTAATCCACCATGCGACATTGTGGCTTTTGGCAACTTGTATCCAAGCCGAACTACCAGACCATCCACCAACAAAACTCGGTTTTAAAATGATGTATTGCGGATTTATTATTTGTAGCAATTTTGCCTTATCTGTTACAGAAAATACGCCAATTAATTCTTCATCTAAAGCAATTGGCAATGGCGTTTGCTCGCAAAGCCTTGCCATTTCTTGAATTTGCCCTTGCTTGATTGGTTGCTCAATGGAATGTAATTTAAATTCTGAAAGCATCTTCAGTTTTTCTAGGGCTTCTGAAGGTTTAAAAGCGCCATTAGCATCTACACGAAGCTCCATATCATTAACTGAAAATTCTTTTCTGATGGATTTTAGCAAACTGATTTCGGTTTCAAAATCAATAGCTCCAATTTTTAATTTGAGACAGCTAAAACCAGCATCTATCTTCTCTCTAATTTGACAACTCATAAATTCAGGAGTTCCCATCCAAATGAGACCATTAATAGGAATAGAGGCTTTATTTTGTGTGAATTCTGATGGAAATAATTCGAATTTATCATCAATTTCAAGTGATTTGAAAGCCATTTCCAACCCAAATTGAATGCTTGGGAATTCGACAAGTTCTTTTAATAAAGGATCTAATCCTAAATGAATGTTGTGGCAAGTCCATTGTAATATCTCTTCATAATTTGAAACATCATCAATACTCAAACCTCTTAGAATTCCACACTCTCCTATTGCCGATTTATCTTCTTCTTCAAGAATGATAAACCACGTTTCTTTTTGAGTTAATACACCTCGAGAAGTTCCACTAGGACGTTTAAAATCTAAATTGTACTTTTTATACGTGGCTTTCATTAAAGTTCGATCGATTCACCAATTTCAAGTAACATTAAGTCTTTATCTTTTTCGAAAAATTTTCGTTTTGCCATTTCGTGGTCAATCTCAATATAACCGAAGGTATCAAAATGGTAGCCTAATATTTTATCGCAGTCAACAAAGTCGCTTGCAATAATAGCATCTTCAATTCCCATGGTGAAATTATCACCAATTGGTAAAATAGCTAAATCAAGCTTCGTTTGCATCGGAATCAATTTCATATCCATTGTTAAGGCTGTATCACCAGCAATATAAACGGTTTTGCGTTCTCCTTCAATGACGAAACCTCCTGGTTGTCCACCATATTTCCCATCTGGAAATGATGATGTATGAATGGCATTAACATACTTAACTTTTCCGAATTCAAAATCCCAATTTCCACCATGATTCATTGGATGCCCTTCTAATCCTTTAGACTGAAAATGAGTCACAATTTCATAATTAGAAATGATGGTAGCTTCAGTTCTTCTAGCAATAGATTCGACATCTAAAATATGATCTTGATGTGCATGAGTCACTAAAATATAATCTGCTTTTAGTGTATTCACATCGATACTTGATGCTTTTGGATTTCCTGAAATAAAAGGGTCGACAAGAATAACAACGTCTTCAATTTCAATAGATAAACTAGCGTGGCCTAAAAAGGTAATTCGCATTTTTTGATGATTTTAAATAACCTTCTCAAAATACAAAAAAAGTGGTTACATTCCGTTGAAAATAAATCCTATTCCCAATAAAATAGATAAAACAAATGTTGAAAGTGCCAACACTTTTAGTTGTGAATCTAATGCTTTTGGTTCTTTCACCTTAAAAACAAACTGCAAATGTTTAATGATAGGTATGAACGCTATAAAAAACAAAATACTAATAAATGATCTGTAATACAAAACACCAAAAGTAAGACCCAATACAAGAGCTGTTATTATTAAAAACGCGTGGTATCTTTTAGATCGTTTTAAACCAAATTTAACAGCAACAGTAATTTTATGCGCATTTGTATCTGATTCTAAATCTCGCATATTATTAAGGTTTAAAACACCTGTACTTAACAAACCAACAATAATTGCTGGCAGAATTAATACATGTTCTAACGATCGTGCAAATAAAAAGTAAGAACCCATTACACTCAATACTCCAAAGAATAAAAATACCATTAAATCGCCTAAAGCTCTATA
>CALGIH010000331.1 GCA_937916035.1 uncultured Lacinutrix sp. | reverse complement strand
ACTAGCAAACTGCGTAATGGCATTTCCGAAAAAGCGAAAATTACTTGCTGCTCTAGGGATGTCTACAGTTTTTGCTAAGCTAATTGGTTTGCCGTTGTCTTTACTTTCGGCCTCGGCAAAACGTTGTATGTTCGCTTCAAGTAATTCTGAAATTTTAATAAGAATTCTGCTTCGTTCTTCTAATGTGGATTGTGACCAACTTGGAAAAGCAGATTTTGCTGCGATATAGGCATTCTCAACATCTTCTTTGGATGAGTTTGGAATTTGATTATATATCTCACCATTTGATGGATTGTAGTTATCAATCCATTCATTATTGATTGGATTGTGAAAGTTGCCGTTTATGTAGTTTTGGATATTCATTTTATAATAAAACTTAAAGTTTCATGTTAAAAATAGCTAAACAAATTTTAATGCCTTGTCTAATATTACCTATTCTAATATTTTCATTTGGATTATGCTGATTATTATCCATATTAACCATCGGAACAATAATAGCTGGAATGTTTAATACTTTTATTGCTGGTATAATTGGTACTGTTCCTCCCATTGTTCTGATAATAACTGGCGTTTCACTAAATGTTTCTTTTATGGCCTCTTTTAATTGACTTCCGAATTTTGAATCAATATCAGTTCTAAAAGCATTCACACCTTTATCTGCAGTAAATTTTACTATTTTATCATTATTTAAGCGCTCTTCATCTGTAGGATTTCTATCCAACACTAAAAATCCTTGACCTTCAATGTGTTTTTTAATTTTTTTCAATTGCTCAGCACCATCTGTTTCAATAACTAATCTCACATCAATATTTGCCATGGCAATTTCAGGAATAATAGTTTTTGGTTTATCCCCTTTCCATGAGGTTTCAATTTGTCTCACATTTAATGATGGATACTGCAAAGCTTCTTGGTAATTTGCACCAACGTCTTCAGGTTTATTAATGCCAAGGTTTTTGTCTATTTCTGCTTTATTATCTGGAACACTTTCTAACAGTGCATTTATTTCTGGAGTCATTTCTATGCCTTCATAATAATCCTTTATCAATACTTTGCCAGATTCAGATTTCATGCTAGACAACAAATGCGATAATGTAAATATTGGATTTGAAACGTAGTTGCCATAATGTCCGCTATGTTGAGGTAGTTTTGAACCGTAGGTTGTAATTGTACAGGTTGCAAATACCTCTACAGCCATAGGTTAGAGTTGGTTTGTTACTAGAATGCGCTGGACCATCCATGATAATAAAATAGTCTGAGGCATATACATTTTTATATTGTTCTAGTGTAGATAGAAACCCTTCTGATGAATATTCTTCTTCTAAATCTATTACTATTTTAATATTAAATGTTGGTTCTTGATGTTGTTGCTGAAGAATTTCTAGAGCGGATAAAATCATTATAATTGGCGCTTTGTCATCTGCGGCTGCTCTCCCAAAAATGCGCCAATCATCGTTAATACCTTCATCTAGTTTACTCCAGTCTATCTTTTCCCAATCACCATTTGGATTTTGTGCTTTTAATTCTGGAACAAAAGGATCCTCTTGATTCCACATTTTTGGATTTACTGGTTGACCATCTAAATGGAAGTAAAACAATATGGTTTTGAAGTTTTCATTATAGCTTTTCTCTGCAAATAAAACAGGTAAGGTAGGAGATTTTAGCGAGGTTACTTTAAAGTTTAATGCGTTAAACTCTTTAGTTACCCAATCTACATTTTTAAGCATGTTTTCCTTATTCTCTGGAAGGTTAGGAATGCTTACCAAAGCTTTATGTTTTTGTAATACACCTCTTAAATTGTTGTCAATTTGAGTGTCCCAATTGCTTTGTGCATTCAAACAAAGTGATGTTAAAAAAAGTGTAATAATGTTGAGTTGTTTTGTCATGTTATTTACTGTTTAATTCTTCTTCAGTTACTTGTATAATTTCACTTGTCCAGCGAGACAAAAGTTCTTTTAAATGTTTACTGCGAAGTAGTTGTATTCTGCCAGAACTTGAAAGGTCATTTACAATAGGATCGAAGTAAGGGGCAAGCGTTGTAATATTAAGATATTTTAAGATGCTGTCTGTATCTCTCTTTTGTGGGAAATCGACATAATCTAATAGCTTTAACGATGCATGTATTATCTCATCTCTCATTACAGTTTCTTGATTTAATTGTTCAAGATTGCTTTGAAATTCTGATTGTAATTGTTCAAGAAGCGCTGTTTCTTCAATATGGTTGTTTCGGTTTTCATTCCAGTTATTAATCTGTAGAGCAATGAGAATACCTATGACTACAAATGTAATTTCACCAATAGCATAGAGCATGTATTTACTGAATTTGTTTTCAGTAACTAAGCGTTGACGTATTTTACGAAAGAATTTAATCACAGTTTATAATTAAAAAGTGATTAAGCTTTGGTTGGTTTTGAGGTTGATTTCTAAAAGTAAACAATACTATTTAATAGTTTTAATCAAACAGAGTTATTGTTCAATTGATTATGCGATTCCTGCCTGCGCAGGAATGACAATTATACTGGTTTATATGCCATTACTTTAATCTCAACCACCAAATCTGGATGTGGTAATTGGTGTACCGCAACTGTTGTTCTTGCTGGACCAGTTTCGGCATTAAAAAATTCAGCGTAGGCTTTATTATAACCTGCGAAATCATTCATGTTCACTAAAAATGAGGTAACGTCTACAACGTCATTCATGGATGCTCCAGCTTTAATTAAGTTCTTTTCAACATTTTGAAGCACTTCACGCGTTTGTACTTCAATGTTTAAGTGTTTGGTTACCATTTCGTCAATAATATCAACGCCAGCAATGGTGTTGTCTGCACGTCTGCTACTTGCGCCTGATACAAAAATAAAATCTCCAGCACGTCTTGTGTGTGGATAGGCTCCTCTTGGTGTTACGGTTTTTTCACTCATCGTTTTTATTTTAATCCAGCAATTCTGTCATCTTCAAGAATAGCTTCTGTTTCTGATTTTACTTTTTCTAATATCTTTTTTAAGTCGCCATTGATTTTGATTTCATCATCTGTCAACATATTTAATATGGCTTTGTCTTGCGCTCGACCTTTTAGCATAGCTTCTCTGTAACCTATATGTTCATTAAAAGTTACCAATGAATATTTTGAGGAATAGTCATCTGGAAAATTCTTTTCTAAAGCCATTTCTAATTTGCGCTTTTCCTGAAATATTGGGTTTGCTACGTGGTCTTTCATTTCATGGAAATTGTCAATTGCTAAATCGGCAATAGCATCTGTATCTTTTTTACGAGATTTTTCATACGTTGTAAAAACGGTTTCCCAATTGTCTAAATTTTCATCTAGTACTTTATCAAACTCTACAACATCTTCAAAGGAAGCATTCATGCCTTGACCATAAAAAGGAACAATAGCATGCGCAGCATCTCCCATTAATAAGGTATTGCCTTTAAAGTGCCAAGGTGAGCATTTTACAGTTCCTAAAGGTGCCGTTGGATTTTCGAAAAAATCTTCGATCAAATTTGGCATCAATTCTAACGCGTCTGGAAATTCTTTTTGAAAGAACTCTGTCACGATTTCAGGAGTTGTAAGGTTGTTAAAATTATATTCGCCTTCGGCATAACTTAAAAATAACGTCACTGTAAAACTTCCGTCAAGGTTTGGTAAGGCAATAACCATAAAATCCCCTCTTGGCCAAATGTGTAGTGCATTCTTATAAGTTTTGTAATCTCCATCTTTGGTTGGAAGAATACTCAATTCTTTATAACCATGCGTTAAATATTCTTGTGAAAAACTGAATAAGAATTTTCTGCCTAAATAATAGCTTTTACGCATGGCTGAACCTGCGCCATCTGTAGCGATAATGACATCGGCATCTTCAATAAATTCATCTTTATCATGATAGTCTTTAAACAATGCTGTAGTTTTCTCAAAGTCAACCGATTTACATATTTTATTAAAATGAATGGTGACATTTTTATGTTTCTCAGCTTCAGTTAATAGCAATCCGTTTAGTTCGCCACGAGAAATGGAATTGATATACTCATGGTCGCGTCCACTATAATTTGATAAAAACGTATTGCCTTCTTTATCATGTAGCATTCTTCCATTCATTGGAATGCACAATGCTTTAACTTTATCTTCAATACCAACAAGTTTCATGGCTTTATTGCCACGATCTGAAAAGGCAAGGTTTATGGAGCGACCAGCTGAAATATCTGTTTTTCGTAAATCTTGACGCATTTCGTAAACGGTTACATTGAAACCACGCTGTCCTAAACGCAAAGCGAGTAAACTTCCGCAAAGACCTGCGCCAATGATGAGTATGTTTTGATTATTATTCATTTAAAATAGATTTCAGTTTTTCGACCATTTGATACACATCTACAAAAGAATTATATAGAGGAACAGCAGCACAACGAATGACATCTGGTTCGCGCCAATCACTAATTACACCAGCTTTAGTTAATTTAGTATGAAGTGCCTTATTCGCGTTTTTTACTTGTATTGAAAGCTGACAACCACGCTCATCAGGATTACTTGGAGTGATTATTTTAACAACATCTTCACCTAATTGTTTCAGCAAAAACTCAAAATATCCAGTAAGCTTTTTAGATTTCCTAGTAAGTTTTTCTATACCAACTTCATTAAACATATCAAGTGAAGCTTTAATAGCAGCCATCGATAGAATAGGAGGATTGCTCAATTGCCAACCTTCAGCTCCTGGAAGCACCTCAAACTCATGTCGCATATTAAAACGTGTTTGTTTATTGTGGCTCCACCAACCTGTAAATCTGTTAAGATCTTTGTTGTATGCATGACGTTCATGAACAAAACAACCTGATAGACTTCCAGGCCCAGAATTTAAATATTTATAAGTACACCAAACGGCAAAATCTGCTCCAGAATCGTGAAGATCTAAGGCGACATTTCCTGCGCCATGTGCACAATCAAAACCAACCATACAGCCATGTTCATGGCCTAGATTAGCGATGCGTTTTAAATTAAAAAATTGCCCAGTATAATAGTTTACGCCTCCAATCATTATCAAAGCAATTTCATCACCTTGTTCATTGAGAATGTGCTCTAAATCTTCATAACGTAATAATTCTTCTCCTTTTCTAGGTTTCCAGAGAATTAAGCCTTCTTTGTCATCAAATCCATGATGCCTCAACTGAGATTCAACAGCATACTTATCTGATGGAAATGCATCACTTTCTATTAGAATTTTATAGCGATCTTTTGTTGGCTTATAAAATGAAGCCATCATAAAATGCAGATTTGCTGTAAGCGAATTCATGGTGACAACTTCAATAGGTTTAGCACCAACGAGTTTTGCTGTGCTTTCAGCTAAAAATTCATGATAAGGTAGCCAAGGATTTTTTGCTTCAGTATGGCCTTCAACGCCTAGATTTGCCCAGTCTTGAAGCTCTTGATTTATATAGTCTTTTGTTGATTTTGGTTGCAGTCCTAAAGAGTTTCCGCAGAGATATATAAGTTCATTCCCGAGTTTGTCTTTTGGAATATGAAATTGATTTCTGTAACTGGATAATTCGTCTAATTGATCTTGCTGCTTTGCATAATCAAGACCTAATTGAAAAGTGGACAATGGTTGTGGGTTTTGGATTTACCCAAAAATAAGGAAAATTGAAAGATTTTTAGTGTGTTGACACACTAAATTATCATTCTAATTCAACCTTAATGTTTCTTACAAGAAGATTCCAGTCTCCTTCAGCTTTTTTATGGTATTGTGCTACTTTTATACCGTTATAATCACTGTAGTTTTCGAAGGTGTTGGATAATGAAGGTTCTGTAGTATTACCTTTTCTATAACTCCATTCTCTAATGATATAATCGTCATCAAAGTAAATGTCGTAAGCATCTCCTGGTGTGTAACCACCTTGATTGGAGTATGTAATAATGATTTTATTTAAGTCTTTTTGATTTATAGGTGATGTAGCTTTTTCTGGTTCTGAAATGGTTGTGCCTTCATCCCAAATTAATTGAAATGGAATTAAAGCCCAGAATTTATCATTAATAAAACCTCTGTCAGCTTTTAAAGTAATAGAATCCATGTTGTTTCTATTGTATTCAGTTGTTTCTCCATTGGTAGTTAACCCAATATCATTGGTTTTTGGGTTCCAAACCCAAGAGCGACCACTACTAGAATCTTCTATTTTTCCTCCAAAAGTAAATTCAAAAGTTTTTACCTGATTCCATTTTTCATAACCATGAGCATTCGCTATCTTTTCGGCAATGGTTAATTCTTTTACAGGTTCTTTTTTTTCTTCATTTTGCTTACAAGATGTGAAAATCATTAATAATGATAGGAAGAAAATTTTTTTCATAACAGGTTGGATTTAATCAAAAGTAAGAAACAAATGGTAATTCATCAGTATGTTTTATATTTAGTTTTTAAAATGAAAACAATGAGCAACAACAAATATTTTGAGGTTAATAAAACCACCTGGAATG
>CALGIH010000330.1 GCA_937916035.1 uncultured Lacinutrix sp. | reverse complement strand
TGCTGTATTTGACCACATCAAAGTTAACTTGTAAACAAAAGCACTAGTCCCAAGTATCATCCCTTGGTTAATCAGCTTTTTTGCAAACTCATCGTGAGGCACTAAGCCTAAATCGAACATAAATTTTTGCCAGAAACGAGAGTACAATAAATGTCCTGTTGCATGTTCGCTTCCACCAATATATAAATCTACTTGTTGCCAATAGTTAATCGCCTCTTGTGAGAAGATTTCTTTGTCATTGTGAGGATCCATGTAGCGGTTAAAGTACTGTGAGCTTCCAGCCCAACCAGGCATTGTGTTTAGTTCTAGAGGGTAAGTTCCATTATGAGATGCTTCGACAGGCTCAGCATGACAAAGGTCGTTAGAGACTACTTTGTTATTAATTGAATCCCAAGCCCAAACCGTTGCATTCCCTAAAGGTGGCTCGCCAGTTTCGGTTGGTAAATATTTTTCTACTTCTGGTAAGGTAATAGGTAAATGTTCAGCATCAATCATCTGTGGCATGCCGTTTACATAATACACTGGAAACGGTTCGCCCCAATATCGTTGCCTGCTAAACACAGCATCACGCAATCTATAATTGGTTTTTCCTTCGCCTTGACCTAGTTTTTCTAATTCGTAAATCGCAGTTTTTACAGCTTTCTTATAAATAAGTCCATTTAAGAAATCACTGTTCGCAATAACTGTGTTGTCTTTATCAGCAAAGGCTTCTTCAGAAATATCAACACCTTCAAAAATATTAGGAATTGCGATATTAAAGTGTTTTGCAAAATAATAATCACGTTGGTCACCACAAGGTACAGACATCACTGCTCCTGTTCCGTAACCAGCTAATACGTAATCTCCAATCCAGATTGGAATTGGTTCTTTAGTTAAAGGATGCTCAGCATAGGCTCCTGTAAAGGCACCAGAAATGGTTTTTACATCTGCCATTCTATCACGCTCGCTTCGCTTTGCTGTTGCTTCAATGTAAGCTTCAACCTCAGCTTTTTGAGCTTCAGTTGTAATTTGTGATACTAATTGGTGTTCAGGTGCAAGCGTCATAAATGAAACACCGAAAATAGTATCTGGTCTTGTTGTGAATACATCTATTTTATGAGATGCTTCGACAATCTCAGCGTGACTTTTGTTTATATTATTGGCAGATTGCTTCGTTTCGCTCGCAATGAGGTTGAAAGAAACGGTAGCACCAATAGATTTTCCAATCCAGTTACGTTGTATTTCTTTTAATGGTTCTGGCCAATCGATGGTTTCTAATCCTTGAAGTAAGCGTTCAGCAAAAGCTGAAATTCGCATACTCCATTGCATCATTTTTTTTCTGACAACCGGATGACTACCACGTTCAGACACACCATTAACAATTTCGTCATTTGCCAAAACGGTTCCTAAAGCAGGACACCAATTTACTTCGGTTTCGGCTAGATATGTTAATCTGTATTTTAATATTATTTGTTGTTGTTCTTTAGAAGAATAGCCTTTCCAATCTTCTGCAGTAAACGCTTCTACATTATCATCACATTCAGCATTGAAATTCGCATTTCCTACAGCTTCAAAATGCTTTATTAATTCTGAAATATTTTCAGCTTTATCAGAGTCATTGTTATACCAAGAATTAAATAGCTGAATAAAAATCCATTGTGTCCATTTGTAATAACTAGGATCACTGGTTCTGACTTCACGAGACCAATCGAATGAAAAACCGATTTGATCTAACTGACGTCTGTATGTTTTTATATTTTCAGCCGTTGTAATTGCTGGATGCTGCCCAGTTTGAATGGCATATTGTTCCGCAGGTAATCCAAAACTATCATACCCTTGAGGATGCAATACGTTAAAGCCTTTATGACGTTTGTATCGTGCATAAATATCACTCGCGATATAACCTAGTGGATGACCAACATGCAAGCCTGCTCCACTTGGATAAGGGAACATATCTAGTACATAATACTTTGGTTTGTCGCTTTTGTTTTCGGCTTTAAACGTTTTGTTTTCTGCCCAATATTTTTGCCACTTGGCTTCTATGTCGTTGAAATGGTATTTCATCGTAATGTTTTCCGCATTTAAAAGGCCAAATTTACGGTTAATAAAGAAAACAGTAAAGTGATTGCTTCTAATAAATTTAATTATGGATTAATTCAATTAGTTTTAAAAAGCAATTTGTATTTTCACAGCAACTTAAACCAACACTTCTATTGCTAACCAACACTAACAAAGCACACGTCGCACTTCTTGGCGCCAACGTTATTTATGGGGCTAATTATCTCATTGCAAAAGGCATAATGCCTAACAAAATTGGGCCATCAGCTTTTGTGTTTTTGCGCATAGTTGGTGCAGGTATTTTGTTCTGGATTATTAAATCTTTTATAAAAGAATCTATTGATAAAAAAGATTTTTTAAGATTAGTCCTTTGTGGAATTTTAGGAGTTACCACGAACCAGTTGCTGTTTTTTCATGGTTTAAATTTAACGTCTCCAATTGATGCTTCAATCATTATAACGTCAATTCCTGTAATGGTTTTAATATTTAGTGCGATTATATTAAAGGAAAAAATAACAACCAATAAACTTATTGGTATTACAGTTGGTGGTATTGGAGCTGTTTTGCTAATTTGGTATGGCAAAAGTGCAACTGGTACAGGTTCCTCTTTAGGAAACCTTTTTGTTTTTATAAACGCTTGTTCTTATGCTTTGTATTTGGTCATTGTGAAACCAATGATGAAAAAATACAATTCCCTAAACGTGATTAGTTGGGTGTTTTTATTCGGTTTTATTTTTATGTTTCCATTTGGAATAGGTGATTTTTTAGCGACAGATTTTGCTGCCTTTGATCTAAGCACTTATTTAGCTGTTGGGTTTGTTGTTTTGTTCACAACCTTCTTTGCTTATTTATTCAATATTTATGCACTTAATTATGTTGCACCATCAGTTAATGGGAGTTATGTATATTTACAGCCAGCGGTGAGCTTTATTATGGTAAGTATTTATGCCTATGTATTGATGCGAGAGAAATATGCACAAGATATTAATCTTGTTAAAATATTGAGTTGTTTACTAGTGATTTCTGGTGTGTATTTAATAAGCAGAAAGCCTAAAGTGAAATTAACTTAATCCACGAACTTTCTTTTCTTGAGGTAGTAAACAATGATAAGTAAAGCTATTTACAGGAGTTGTGACATGAAATTCTTTCCCTTGTTTTACTATATAACCATTAAAATTTTCTAGCTCACTTGGGCGACCATCCATAATATCACGTTGCATAGATGCCGTAGTTTTTTCGTTAAGGTTGTCAACAACTTTGAGTATCATTTCAATATCATCATTGGTTAAAGCAATCCCTTTTGCATTGGCTATTGCAACAATTTCATTGGCTGTTTGATACATAATTTGTCTGATATGTTCATCATCCCTCAGAGCGCCAAACTCCACTCTTGTTAGAGCTCCTATTCCGCTAATCGTTGCGATGAATAGAAATTTTTTCCAAATATCTAAATGAATGTCTTTTGAAATTGTGTTTTTTATTCCTCCATTATCAAACAGTTTTGAAACTTCCTGAACACGCTGAGTTGTTTCATTATCATATTCACCAAAAACAATCTCGGGATCAAAAGCGAAATGATCAATGATCCCAGGAGCTTCAACACGACTCACTATTTTGCACAATCCAGCCAACACATTTTCATTTGGCAAGATAACTCTTAGTTTATCTGCATTATCAGCACCATTTTGCAAAGGTAAAACCATCGTGTTTTTATTAATAACTGATTTTAATTGCTTAGCAACCTCTCCAACTTGCCAAGATTTAACTCCAAGAATAACCAAATCTGGATTTGAAATAGTTGAAATATCATCAGTTACATTTGGTCGCACTATAAAATTTCCATTAATGCTCTTAACTTGTAAACCATTGTTTTTAATAGCTTTCAAGTGCTTTCCTCTAGCTATAAAAGTAACATTATTACCAGCCTTTGCTAATTTACCGCCAAAATAGCCACCAACGCCTCCAGCTCCAATTACAACAATGTTCATATGTTTGAGTTATTAATATTTAAGATTAAATATACTTTATTATTTTTACACCATCAACTAAAACACTTTATGAGCTCAACTTTTGAAAAGCACCAAAAACGTCGATTATTATCTTCTTATTTTTCGGTAGTACTAAGCATTGCTCTAGTATTATTTTTAATAGGTTTATTAGGAATGCTCGTATTAAATGCTAAAACCATTTCGGACAATTTTAAAGAGCGAGTGGTTATGACTATTTATTTGAATGACAACGCAAAAGAAGTGGAGATAAATCAGTTAGAAAAAAGCTTAACACTTGCCAAATATGTAAAGGAAACCAAGTATGTATCTAAAGAAGATGCTGCTGCCTTTATGAAAAGTGAATATGGCGAAGATTTTTTAGATGATGTTGGTTATAACCCTTTACAGAACTCCATTGACGTGAATTTAAAAGCAGACTTTGTAACTGAACAACGTCTGGATAGTATTTCTGAAGCTAATATGACCAAAAAATTTGTAGCTGAAGTACGTTACGATAAAGATTTGGTTTCTATGATGAATAGCAATGTAAAACGAATTAGCCTTTGGGTTTTAATCATTAGTGGACTCTTTACATTAATTGCTGTTTTGCTTATTAATAGTTCCATAAGATTATCTGTTTACTCTAAACGTTTTACCATAAAAACCATGCAAATGGTTGGTGCTACCAAACAATTTATTAGACGCCCTTTTATTTGGAAAAGCATTAAGCTTGGCATTATTGGATCCATCTTAGCATTGATTGGAATGGCTGTAGTGTTGTATTATGTTGACAAGACCTTTGCTGAATTAGAATTACTAAGTAAACCAATAATGATTACTGGTTTATTTTTGGGTGTGTTTTTATTAGGCATTATCATCTCATGGTTAAGCACCTATTTCGCCACACAGCGTTTTTTGAATTTAAAGACTGATCAGTTGTATTATTAATCGTGGTTTAGACCAAGGTTTAAATTTAGAAACCCTTAACGCAAAAGTTTTAAATAAAACCGTTACTTTGCACTTACCAATAATGTTGTTTGGCACTTCTGAACATATTGTACAAATGGCTATTGGTGACGACATAATTTTTACCGAATTCGATTAACATGGGAGAACAAAAACGTAAGGAAGACACAAAAGATATTTTTATTTTTGGCAAAAAGAACTATAAATGGATGTTTATTGGTTTAGGTTTTATTGCCTTAGGTTTTATACTAATGTCTGGTGGAGGAAGTGATGACCCAAATGTTTTTAACCCTGAAATTTTTAGTTGGAGACGTATTCGTTTAGCACCAACCTTAGTGCTTATTGGTTTTGGTATTCAGATTTATGCTATTTTGTTGAATCCGGATAAAGAATCAAATTCCCAAAAATAATATTCTAATTCATTCTTGCTTTTTGATACATTTGCCACATGGAAATTATTGACGCAATTATTCTAGGCATTGTACAAGGACTCACTGAGTTTCTTCCTGTGTCTTCAAGTGGTCACTTAGAAATTGGCAAGGCTCTTCTTGGCGATAACTCAATCCCTGAAGAAAGTTTACTATTTACAGTTGTACTGCATTTTGCAACAGCAATAAGTACTATGGTTGTATTTAGAAAAGATATTTGGAACATCATAAAAGGCATCTTTCAGTTTCAGTGGAATGAAGACATGCAGTTTCTAACAAAGATTCTATTATCAATGATTCCAGCAATAATTGTTGGACTATTCTTTGAAGAACAACTAGAACAACTTTTTGGTGGTAATATTTTACTTGTTGGGTGTATGTTAATTGTCACAGCCTTCCTCCTATTTCTAGCTGATAAAGCAAAAAGCACCAATAAAAAAGTAAGTTTTAAAAATGCTTTTATTATTGGCATCTCGCAAGCCATAGCAATGCTTCCCGGAATTTCACGTTCTGGAGCTACTATTTCAACAGCAGTACTTTTAGGAAATGATAAAACTAAAGCTGCACGATTTTCGTTTTTAATGGTTGTACCTTTAATATTTGGCAAAATTGCAAAAGACATTTTAGTTGGAGAACTTACTTATGAAAGTACGAACTTTAGCATACTTTCGGTTGGTTTTATTGCTGCTTTTATTTCTGGATTATTTGCTTGTACTTGGATGATTAAATTGGTTAAAAGCAGTAAGCTAAGTTATTTTGCTATTTACTGTATTGTAGTTGGTTTTATTGCTATCACTTATGCTTTAACGAATTAAATGAAAACTTCGGAAGACTATCAATCAGGGCAAGTTTTACTCATTGACAAACCCTTGCATTGGACCTCTTTTCAGGCTGTAAATAAACTACGTTGGGAAATAAGGCAAGCCTTTAGCATCAAAAAAATAAAAGTTGGTCATGCTGGAACCTTAGATCCTCTAGCTAGTGGATTACTTGTTATTTGCACAGGTAAAATGACCAAACAGATTGATACATTTCAAGGGCAAATTAAAGAATACACAGGAACCATCGTTTTAGGTAGTACAACTCCTTCATTTGATTTAGAAACTGAAATCAATGAAACTTTTCCAACAAATCATATTACTGAAGCATTAGTAAAAAAAGCTACCACCCAATTTATTGGCGACATCGAGCAGATTCCACCTATTTTTTCAGCCCTAAAAAAAGATGGCAAACGCTTATATGAATATGCAAGAGCTGGTGAAAGTGTAGAAATAAAATCGCGAAACATAACTATTTCAGAATTTGAAATTACCAGATTAGAAAACAATGAAGTTAGTTTTAGAGTTGTTTGTAGTAAAGGCACATACATACGTTCTTTAGCAAATGATTTTGGCAAAGCCCTAAACTCAGGTGCTCATTTATCTGAGTTACGAAGAACTAAAATTGGAGATTATAATGTTAATACAGCTCAAACAATTGAAGGGTTTATCGCGAATTTACCAAAGCATTAAAATCAAATATTCAAGCAATAGATTAGGTTTCTAAACTATTTTCTATACTTTAACGTATATATAACGCACTAAATTAAATAATTACGTTCTAAATTAATGCCTACTACAAATACATATAAAGCCATGATAGCTACAACATTATTATCTACTGTTGTCGTGTTTTTAGGGTTTACAATTCATATCAAAGAGCATTCTAAATTAGCTTCCGAAACTTATTATGAAATGGAGCCTGAAACCATTGCGGAAGCCGAAAAAGAAGCGCTTAAAGAAATCCTCGAAAGTCTTGATAATTTGCTTAATACTTCTACTACAAATCAAGCCTATAACGAAAATAATGATGCCTTAAAAGATAAAGCTTTTGAAGAACAGTTAGAAGAAATACGAAACAGAAATAATGAGGAACCAATAACTGAACCAACAGAGTCCAACAATACCGCATCATCATCAAAAAACACGTCAAACGAAAATGAAGCTACTGCTTTTGATGATATTAATGACATCATAGCAAAAACTTCAGAAAAGAAAAGAGCGCCTTCATCAAGTGGCACGAATAAAAACAGCTCTATTAGTTACTCATTAGTTAATCGAGAAAAAATAGAAATTCCGCCTCCAATTTATTTATGCGAATCAGGTGGAAAAGTAGTTGTTAATATTACTGTTGATAGTGAAGGGAACGTCACAGACACTAACTATAATAATGCTTCATCCACTGATAATGGCTGTCTAGTTGATACTGCCTTAGAGTATGCAAAAGCATCATTATTTAATGCAAATAGCTCAAAACCTTCACAAATTGGAACAATTACTTTTATCTTTAAAGGGAAAAATTAGGTGTATGTGTTTCCAATAGTTTAATTAAATCATCGATGGTTGTTTTGCCCTTATCTTTATTATACCAGCGTTGTAAATCTTCTTTAAACTCTGGAGTTAATTGACCATGTTCTTTTTTATAATTTTCCGCCATTGCAGTTGCAGTACTTGGTCTTGGTCCATAAGAATTAATTACTTTTAAAGAATCCGCATCCATCATAATTAATTTAGGAATGGACTTACTGCCATTTGTTAAGAACTGATTCATTAAACCTTCGTTATTATCACGCAACACAATACGTAGATTAATGTTCGGGTTCAATTCAGCAACTTTGTTCATTACAGGAAGTAAATGTGCGGCATCACCACACCAACTTTCAGTAATTACTAACCAAATGATTTCTGAATTAAATACTATTATTTTAGCTTTATAAGCTTCTGAAATCTCAAGTTTTTTATTCCATCTGCTCATGCGTTTTTCATTGAGCATGGTATAATTAATATTAGCTTCTGAAATATCCCTCCCAGTAGTAAACTTATTTTGAACTAATTTCTGCATTAACCTGAAATAATCTGCGTAACTAATACTGTTGTCTACACTATCTTTTAATATTTGGTGCATAATTGTAATTTTATTGCCGTAAAACTAATATCTTGATTCACTTTATTTTATGACTTTTGTCATATATGAGTCTATTATATTTTAAAACCTTACAAGATAATTTATGAATAACAAGCACAAATGTGGTTGGTGTATTGGTAATGCACTCTATGAAGATTACCATGACAAAGAATGGGGAGTTCCGGTTTATGATGATGCTACTTTATTTGAATTTTTAATTCTTGAAACTTTTCAAGCTGGCTTAAGTTGGATAACCATTTTAAGGAAACGAGAGAATTTTAGAGAGGCTTTAGACAATTTTGATTATAAAAAAATTGCTAAATACGATCAGGATAAAATAGATATTTTACTCCAAGATGCAGGAATAGTTAGAAACAAATTAAAAATAAAAGCTACCATTACAAATGCACAAGCTTTTATGCAAATTCAAGAAGAATTTGGAAGCTTCAGCAAATATATCTGGAAATTCGTAGATGGAAAACCGATTAAAAACGCTGTTAGCAATTATAAAAATGCTCCTCCAAATACACCTTTAAGTGACGTTATTAGTAAAGATTTAAAGAAGCGTGATTTTAAGTTTGTAGGTTCGACAGTAATTTATGCAAACATGCAAGCCACAGGTTTGGTTAATGACCATGAATTATCTTGTTTTAGATACAATGAAGTTTAAAAATTAAATGGTTTAATTATTTCAAAATTTTTAGAATCATACGGAATTAGCTCTAATATTTTTTGAATAACTTCAATTCTGGCTTTACTTTTTCTATTAGCTTTTATAATTATCCAAGGTGCTAATTCGGTATTTGTTTTTTCAAACATTTTCTTTTTATACTCGGTATAATTGTCCCAAAGCTCTAGAGCTTTAGCGTCAACTGCGCTATATTTCCATTTTTTTATTGGACTTCTCTTAATATCTTCAAAACGTTCTGCTTGTTCGTCTTTTGAAATTGAGAAATAGAATTTAATCAACCTAATACCAGATTCAATTAGCATGCGTTCAAATTCATTAACTTGATTCATGAATCTGTGATATTCGTCTTGAGTGCAAAACCCATTTACTGGCTCTACAACAGCACGATTGTACCAACTTCTATCAAAAAAAACTATTTTTCCTTTTTTGGGTAAATGATTAATATAACGTTGAAAGTACCATTGACTTTTTTCGTCATCTGTTGGTTTAGGTAAAGCCACCACTTTAAACTCTCTAGGATTTAAATGTTCTGTCGTACGTCTTATAGCTCCTCCTTTTCCAGCTGCATCACGACCTTCAAAAAGAATAACAACTTTTTCATCATTTTCACCAACCCATTTTTGAAGTTTAATAAGTTCTTCCTGCAATTCCGTTAGTTTATTTTCATACTTAACATAACGCAGTATTTTAGGGATAGCATAATTTTCTTCCTTCAAGAATTGTTTAATGCCTTTCTTAGAATTCAAGAGCTTTATATCTTTATCTGTTAAATTTTCAGTCATCCTTGATTTTTTATTTTATCGCTCTGTGATAACGTTGCACTACATTAGGATCACGTAACATGGTTAAACCCGATTTTCGTTTGCCTTCATAATCAAACTTTGATAATAAATAACGCATACTTTCTAATCTTGCCTGTCTTTTATTATTTGTAATTATGAGTATCCAAGGGCTAAACGAAGTGTGTGTTTTACTAAACATTTGCTCTTTAAAAAACGTATAATCATCCCATCGTATTTGACCCTCTTTATCGACAGGGCTAAATTTCCAACGTTTTAAAGGATTTTTTAATCTCGATTTAAATCGTTTTGCTTGTTCAGCTTTAGTGATAGAAAACCAAAATTTTACAATATCAACACCATCTTCGTATAGCATGTGCTCAAACTCAGTAACTTGAAGCATAAACTTCTCGTACTCATTGTCTGTGCAAAATACCATAACTGGTTCTACAACGGCACGATTGTACCAACTTCTGTCAAAAAATACGATTTCTCCTGGTTCTGGGAGTTCTTTAATATACCTTCTGAAATACCATTGTCCTTTTTCAACGTCTGTTGGTTTTGTTAAAGCCACAACTCGCATTGAACGCGGATTTAAATGTTCTGTAAACCTACGAATGGCTCCTCCTTTTCCTGCGGCATCTCGTCCTTCAAAAATAACACAAACGCGTTTTTTATGCTTTGCTACCCAACGTTGTAGGTTAACCAATTCTGCTTGAAGTTTTAAAAGTTCTTTTTCATATTCAACTTTGTCTCTAACTTCTTGCAAAAAGTTTTTATCTATCTTGTGGTTAACGATTTCTAAAAACTTTTCTTTGTTTTCGAAATGGTTAAAATCTTCTTTTTTAAGCATTAATTACGTCATTTATATTCTGCTAATATCTATAATTTTTTATTTTTTATCTATGCCTTTTGTCAATATAATGATTTTATAAACATATTTCTTGAAATATATTTAGCTCCTAAGCTTTCCAAATGCTTCGTATGAACCTGACAGTCAACTAGCTTGTAGCTTGAATTATTAATAAAAGTAGCAAAGCCAACTTTACTTGCATTACTAACAGTGCTAAACATGCTTTCGCCACAAAAAACACCATTGTTTAAATCGATACCATAAAGTCCTCCAACAAGCACATTATCTTGCCATACCTCAACAGATTTAGCAAATCCTAAATCGTGTAAATCACAGTAAGAATCTATCATTTCTGATGTTATCCAAGTTCCGCTGTGTCCTTTTCTTTTAAATTTCGCACAAGCAGTAATGACCTCTCTAAATGATTTGTTTGTTGTTACTTGAAATTCATTATTCTGAATGGTCTTTTTTAAACTTTTTGACACTTTTAATTCATTTGGAAATAACACAAATCTTGGATCTGGTGACCACCATAAAATGGGTTCACGCTTTTCAAACCAAGGGAAAATACCGTTGGAATATGCAAGAATTAATCGCTCAGTCGACAAATCGCCTCCATAAGCTAGTAACCCCTCATCAGATGCTTGACTAACACTAGGAAATTCAATCTTTTCAGTTAATAAACACATGTCATTATTTTAAGATGAAAATAATACAATTTACAGCGATAAAAAAACCTCAACACGATTTGTGATCAGGCTTACGATTCCATTATTGAATTCAATCCAGATATTGCCATATTAGACATAAGAATGCCTTTTATGACTGGTCTTAAAATTGCTTCTGCTTGTAAAGAAAAGAATTTGAAAACAAAAATTATTCTTATCACTTTTGAGAAAGATGAAACCTTATATCATCAAGCCAAATATTTTAGTGTCTCTGGTTGTATTTTAAAAGAGTTTGCACTTGTTGAAATTGAAAATTGTATTAGAGCTGTTAATGAAGGTAATACTTATTTTAGCGAACAATTAGTAGATCAATTATCAACTGCAGAA
>CALGIH010000329.1 GCA_937916035.1 uncultured Lacinutrix sp. | reverse complement strand
TAGAAGTTATTACCTCACCATACAGATCAAAGTCGGCAGCATCAGTTATTTTTACAGTTGTAAATTCTCCTGTTTTCAAATAAATTTTTGTGGCATCAATAAGAACTTCGTTATCTACGTCTGGTGAATCAAATTCTGTACGACCAACAAAATAATCGCCTTCTTTTCTATCGATTACTACTTTAAACTCTTTGCCTATTTTTGTTTGATTAAGTTCCCATGAAATTTGAGATTGAATTTCCATGATTTCGTTAGCACGTTCTTGCTTCACCTCTTGTGGTACATCATCTTCCAAATTATAAGCATGTGTATTTTCTTCGTGAGAATAGGTAAAACAGCCTAAACGCTCAAAACGCATTTCCTTAACCCATTCTTTTAGTGTTTGATAATCTTCTTCTGTTTCACCAGGATAACCGACAATAAGTGTAGTACGAATAGTCATTTCAGGAACTTTAGCCCTAAATTCTTTTAAGAGCTTAGTCGTTTTTTCTTTAGTGGTACTACGACGCATACTCTTCAGTATTGAATCACTAATATGTTGTAATGGAATATCTAAATAATTACAAACCTTAGGTTCACGTTTCATCACATCCAACACATCCATCGGGAAACCAGTTGGAAAGGCGTAATGCAATCGAATCCAATCAACACCATCAACTTTTACAAGTGCTTCAAGTAATTCTGCAAGGTTTCTCTTTTTATATATATCGAGTCCATAATAAGTTAAATCTTGAGCAATTAAAATCAACTCCTTAACTCCTTTAGCAGCCAATTTTTCAGCTTCTATAACAATCTCTTCAATTGGCGTGCTTTTATGCTTGCCTCTCATTAATGGAATAGCACAAAAACTACAAGGTCTATCACAACCTTCTGCAATTTTTAAATATGCGTAATTTTTAGGAGTCGTAGTTAATCGCTCACCAATAAGCTCATGTTTGTAATCGGCTCCTAAAGCTTTCAGTAAGCCTGGTAATTCTGTGGTGCCGAAATATTGATCAACATTCGGAATTTCTTTCTGCAAATCTGGCTTATAACGTTCACTTAAACAACCAGTAACAAACACTTTATCAACTTCACCAGCTTCCTTCTTTTGCATAAATTCCAAAATGGTATTGACACTTTGCTCCTTCGCATTATTGATAAAACCACAAGTATTAATCACAACAATGTTTCCATCTTCTTCATGAACAACATCTTTGCCATTAGCTTTAAGCTGGCCCATTAATATTTCACTGTCGTAAACATTTTTACTACAACCAAGTGTTACAACATTGATTCTATTCTTTTTAAGTGATTTTGTACGCATAGCTGAATTTCAGGCTGCAAAGATACGGAATGATTGTTGAACAATGATTTACATTGCTAAACCTTTTATATATTTGATAGTCTTACATTAAAATCTGATAATGAAAA
>CALGIH010000328.1 GCA_937916035.1 uncultured Lacinutrix sp. | reverse complement strand
ACATGAAAATTTCTCATTATATACACAGTAAGGATTATAGGCTCTATTAAAATCTATGATGATAGTATCGCTTTCAGGAATTCTTAAATCAATGTAACGTCCTCCACCATAACTTTCTTCACCATTGGTGTCATCTAAAAATGGCAAGAATAAATAATCTTCAAGACCTTCAGTTTGCATATTCTCTTCCCCTTGATAAACATTTAAACTATAGGCTTCATTATGAATGCTCAATGTTAAAACACCATAAATACGTTCTTTAGATAACCGCTTAGTAGTCGTTTTCATATTAAACCATTTGGTATCTGGAATAAGCTTTAATTCTGCTGTCACAACAAACGTGGAATCAAATTTAAAAAAATCCAAACCTTCAAACTCTTTTCTATCCTTTTTGGTTAAAGGCGATGTTGAAGCATCCTTAAATTTAGCATTTTGCTTTTTTTGATAGTCAGTATCGCCAAGAATAGGTCTTTTATCTTGCGTACAAGACATCGTAAACAAAACGACTAAAATGATTAAAATGCGATTCATAATTATTTTTATTCTCCAAAAATACAACTTATCCTTTTTTTCCATAGTTTTGAGAACACAAAAAGTAAAAATAATGAACTGTATTGTTTCAATTTATAAACAACAAACGAACACTTCTGTCGAAGTAGTGAGTTGGGCACTGTATATATTGTAACGATACACATATCAATGATAACAATTTATAAAAGTCCGACTTCATAGTCGGGCTTTTTATTTGTTATAACAACAACACCCATTTTTATGGAAACTAAATATGAAACGATTATTTAAAAATTATATAGATACGTTTAAAGGACTTTCGCCTGAGGTCTGGTGGCTTGCGCTTATTACATTAATTAACAGAGCAGGAACCATGGTGATTCCTTTTTTGTCTTTATACTTAAACAAAGATCTTGGTTTCAGTTTATCAAATATTGGTTGGATTTTAAGCGTTTTTGGCTTAGGCTCTGTTGCTGGTTCTTGGATTGGAGGTAGACTTGCTGATAAAATTGGCTATTATCGTGTCATGGTTTTTAGTCTGTTTGCTACTGGAATCATGTTCATTCTATTGCAATACCTAACGACACTACTCAGTTTTTCTATCGGAATTTTTTTAGTGATGCTTGTGGCTGACTCCTTCAGGCCAGCCATGTTTGTAGCCATGAGTGCCTACAGTAAACCCGAAAACAAAACCAGAAGTGTGACGCTTATTCGTTTAGCCATAAATCTCGGGTTTTCGGCAGGACCAGCAGTTGGAGGCATTATTATTACAACCATTGGGTATTCTGGTCTATTTTGGGTGGATGGTATCACATGTATATTAGCAACCTTTGTTTTAATAAAAGTTTTGAATCCTAAAAAGGCCAAAGCTTTAGACACTGTAACTAATGAAAATCCTGAGAGTATTTTAAAAGACAAACCATATTGGCTTTTCCTAGTAGCAATGGTCTTTTTTGGAATTATTTTTCTTCAGTACTTCTCAACTATACCATTGTACTACAAAGATGTCCATCTATTAACTGAACTTGAAATTGGACTACTAATGGGATTTAATGGCTTGGTTATTTTTATATTAGAAATGCCTTTAATAAAGTGGTTAGAAAATTCAACATTCACAAAAACTGGACTCATGATTTTTGGAGCTTTATTGGTTGGAGCAAGTTTTCTTGTGCTTATTATGACAAGTTGGATTGGTATCTTAATTTTCGGAATGTTGCTAATGACCATCGGAGAAATGATTGTGTTTCCTTTTTCAAATGCCTTTGCAATGCATCGAGGTAAACGGGGAAAACTAGGTGAATACATGGCGCTTTACACTGTAGCGTTTTCAATTGCACATGTTTTTGGACATAACGCAGGTATGCAATTGATTGACAAAATCGGTTTTGATAATACTTGGATCATCATTACAATTTTGGCTATTGTTTGTGTTTTGATTTTATTACTTTTAAAACGATCTTTATTAAACGAAACCGCAAAACAATGAATTTAAATCAAATAACCATTCCTTCTTTAAATGTAGAAAAAGCAACTAAGTTTTATCAAAATTTAGGTCTGCATTTAATAGTCGAAGCTTTCCCTCGCTATGTTAGGTTTGAATGTCCTGATGGCGATACAACCTTTTCTATTCATAAAGTAGATGAACTTCCAAAAGGAAATGGCATCACTATTTATTTTG
>CALGIH010000327.1 GCA_937916035.1 uncultured Lacinutrix sp. | reverse complement strand
CTCTAGTAGTAGACAAGTTGCGCTGATTTGTATTTCTATCAATAGCATCATAAGTATCATGCGTACAACAAACATGACCTTGAATAGTGAAATAGAGGTTCTTCTTTTCTACTAAAATAGCTGCAATTTCTTTTAATGAAGGAATGGAACTTGCCATAATTGTACTATAACTTGTTTTAAAATAGATGTTTTTTAAACGGATTTGGTCACCAACTTTTATATCGCCTTTAAGAATGGTCTGTGTAGTCGGTTTTTCAATTACATTGGAAGAGGATTTAGCCGAAACAACAATTTCAACCCTTCTATTATTTTGTCTTATTTTAGAAACATCATCAGAAATATTTAAAGGCAGCTCGCCTTTTCCATCAATAACTTTGATTTGTTTTTCTGAAAACTCACTATCTAAAAGATATTGTTTGATAGCTTCAGCTCTTTTTTTTGATAGTTGTAGATTGTAAGATATAGTACCTCTATCATCACAATAACCATGGATGTTAATAGTTTCAATAGTTAAGCTATCTAATGATGAGATAAAAGAATTTAAACGAGTTTCTTCAATTGTTTGCACACCATACTTATCTGTTTCAAAAAACACATTATGATGAAGCTCTTGTGCCCAAGAAAAACAACTAAAAAAGCAAATAATGTAACTGAAGCGTAGCATGGTTTTGTTTTAACACTAAATTAAATATAATGTATAAATTTTAAAACCAAATAAAATGATGCTTTATGGTTTTAAATAACCTTTGTATTTACTAGAGTTAGCTAAAATATCAGTTGCTTTTTTAACTTCAATATTATTCGCTAAAAAGTATTTATACAATCCTTCTCTATAAAAATAACGTTTAATAATTTCGTTTTCTAATAAGGTTTTTAGTTGTTCTTTGTTGCTAGAAATAGCCTGACTCTTAACAGTGTTTAATTTTGAAATAATAGCACTGTATGTTGCATTTAGGTCATCATCTAATTCCTCTTCTTTAGCAACATCCAAAACCCTTGCAAGCGCTTCTTCTGTTTTTGTTTTAAATGCAAAATTATTAGATTTTAAATACGAATTGAAATCATTGAAATCTGCATCAGATAATTGAAAAGACATTAAATCAGACACCGAATTACTATAGTAATAATTGGTAGCATAATTAAAAATATAATCCTGATCTTCAATGTATTTTGCCATCGTTGATACCTTAGATTCAGACAATTCAAGGTCAGGAACAACACCTCCACCATCAAAAACAGAACGACCATTTTTGGTTCTAAACGCATTATAGTTTTCTTGTTTTGTACGAACTGCATTTCCTTTTTCGTCTCTATGCCAATAGTCAAGCGCTTGAATACAACGACCAGAAGGTGTATAATATCTAGAAATTGTTACTTTTAGTTGTGTGCCATAAGTCAGTGGTTTTGGACGCTGTACAAGGCCTTTTCCAAAACTTCTAGAACCAATTACAACAGCACGATCCAGATCTTGTAATGATCCCGAAACAATTTCACTTGCTGAGGCACTTCCACCATCAATTAAAACCACAACAGGGATTTCGGTATCAAGTGGCTCGTTTTGTGTTGTATAGGTTTTATTATATTTTTCAACTTTAGATTTAGTAGTTACAACCACTTGGTTTTTAGGCACAAATAGGTTGACAATGTTTACAGCCTCAATCAATAATCCGCCAGGATTTCCTCTTAAATCCAAAATAATTTGTTTTGCACCATCAGCTTTAAGAGCTTTAATAGCATTACCTGTTTCTTTTGAGGCAGTTTTTGTAAATTTTGATAATGCAACGTAACCAACAGTTTCGTTAACCATATCATATAACGGTACAGCCTTTACTTCAACCTCTTGTCTAGTAATTGTAGCTGTTTTTGTTTCGCCTTGCCTAACATAAGTAACATTTACCTTAGAGCCAGGAGAACCTTGAAGTAATTCGCCAGCATCGTCTTTAAAATCGGCAACCACAATATTGTCAACTTTAATAATTTCGTCACCAGCTTTTAGTCCTGCCTGATCAGCAGGATAATCTTTAAAAGGCTCAACAATAACTAGTTTATCTTTTAACGTTTTTACGGTTGCACCAACTCCTGTGTAATCACCTGTGCTATTTATTCGAGCTGCTTCAACATCTTGCTCGTTAAAAAAAACCGTGTAAGGATCTAGGTCTTTCAACATGTTTTTAATAGCTGTATCCATCAAATCTCCAGGATTTGTTTCATCAACATAATTCATATTGATTTCTTTAAATAGCGTTGTGAATATTTCTATTTGCTTTGCAATTTCAAAAAAATCACTTTTATAGGCTGTAGTTGTTAAGAGCACAACTGTAGCAAGTATTGGAAGTATTATTTTCTTTCTAAGTAGCTTTTTCATAGTACTATTTTTTTTCTTCGGAAACCCCTTCAACAAACTTCTCTAGCAATTTCCTCATAGACTTGTCGGTTTGTTCAAACGTAGGTTTTTCATTACCAATGTACAAAATCATGAACGCATATTGTGTTGCTATGTTGTTAAAATATGCGCTTTTGTTTAACCTGTAGGCTTCTCTTATTAATCGCTTAACCCTGTTTCTATCAACCGCGTTTTTAAAATTACGCTTTGCAACAGACACACCACATTTAATTTTAATAGGTTCATTAAATTCGGTTTCAAGAAAAATAAGACGCAAAGGAAATATTTTAACCGATTTACCTTCATCAAAAAGTTTTTCGATTAGAATTTTGCTTTTAAGTTTTTCAATTTTAGAATATGTGTGTTTCATAATTAATATACAAAAGTAAGGATATCAATTACAAGAAATACATTTGATGTGTTGGATTAAAATACAACCTAATTTTTATCAACCTCTGCCTCTTTTTTGGTTATTGCAAAACTTACAATGTTGTTGGTATTGTCAATATCTGCCATTTTACCTTTTGGATCAATAGTAATACTTTTAATTTTGCTTTTTTCAACATTGAGACCAAAACCAAAAGTATTGTTTGCCCAAGACCAATCTGGTAAAACCTTCACAGAATCAGGTGTTGGTTTTTCGCCTCGCATCATTTCTAAAGGAATGTAAAAATCTTCAGAAGTCCCGTCAAGATATTCAACCGTTAAGTCAATAGGCATTGGCATTAAGCCTTTACGCTCTAAGGTGACATTTGTTGTTTTGTTGGTAGCTTCAACAGATTTTATTCCATAGTTAATAGTATTGGTTGTTTGTGCAAAATCAGTTAAATACCAATCCAATTCTAAACCAGAAACTTTTTCTGCGGTACGAATAATATCGTCTGGTGTTGGATGCTTAAAAGAAAAATCATTAAAGTACTTTTTTAATGTGGCCTTTAAATTATCCTCACCAATTACATAACCTAATTGAGCCAAAAACACAGCTCCCTTGCTATATGCAGATGTTCCATAAGCGCTATTTATATTATAACGATCAGCATGTGTGGTAAGTGGCTGCTCGAAACCTGAATTTGCTAGTTTTATATAACTATTATAAGAACTACTATGAGGGTTTTCATTATTGCGATCCATGATTTCGTTAGATGCTAATGCACTAATATAGCTTGTAAAACCTTCATCCATCCATTCATTTGTTGCCTCATTTGTTGCCAATAAAAATTGAAACCAAGTATGAGCCATTTCATGTGAGGTTACACCAATTAATCCATTCAAGCTTCTTCCACCTGTAATTAATGTACACATTGCATATTCCATACCTCCATCTCCTCCTTGAATAACAGAATATTGTTCGTATGGATATTTACCAACATTTTCACTGAAGTATTGCATTAATTTTACAGTTACTGGTTGTAAAGCCTCCCAATTCATATTGGTTTCAGGATTATTTTTATACAAGAAATGAAGCATTGGTCCATCTGGTACTTGCATGCTATCATGCATATATTCGGGATCTGCAGCCCAAGTAAAATCATGTACCATTGGCGCTTTAAAATGCCATGTTAATTTATCGCTTGTAGTATTAATTTCTTTCAATCCTTCTGAACCATAACCATGACCAATCTCTTCTGGATTTTGAAGGTAACCTGTTCCTCCAATAGTGTAATTTTTATCAATAGTGATTTTGATATCAAAATCTCCCCAAACACCATGAAATTCTCTGGCGATGTAAGAATCTGCATGCCAACCTTGAAAATCATATTCAGCTATTTTAGGATACCATTGCGCCATGGATAATGCTACACCTTCTTTGCTGTTTCTTCCGTTTCGTCTAATCTGTAAAGGGACCTGAGCATCAAAAACCATATCAAATGTGGTCTTCTCACCCGGTTGAATAGGAGTTACCAGATTAACCTCTAAAACCGTATCAACCAAATTGTATTCAAGTGGTTTTCCATTTTGAGTTAAGGACTTCACTTTCATATAACCAATTTCGCTAGGCTGAAGC
The DNA here is from genome assembly GCA_937916035.1 of uncultured Lacinutrix sp. Taxonomy (GTDB): domain Bacteria; phylum Bacteroidota; class Bacteroidia; order Flavobacteriales; family Flavobacteriaceae; genus CAJQLB01. The sequence goes on along the minus strand of CALGIH010000327.1, from coordinate 272 downwards.
TTACTGATTCTACTTTCGTAAATAGGGTTTTCTTTTGTGCCAATATTGTTTACCATTCTTCCATCAGGATCAGCGATGTTCTGTAAGCGCATATCCATATTGCTTCCTGGCTGAAAAGCATTCATGTATAAATGATAATATACACGTGTTAAAACATCTGGAGAATTGTTTGTGTACACTAATTTTTGTGTTCCTTGATATTGAAAATTTTCAACATTCATATCAATTTCCATAGTGTAATCAACGTGTTGCTGCCAATAACCTGGATTTTG
>CALGIH010000326.1 GCA_937916035.1 uncultured Lacinutrix sp. | reverse complement strand
ACCATACAAATCCACAAAATAGATACTCGTTACATATAGTATAAATACCAAAAATAACTCAGTTATAATGAAATGCACAAACATTTTCTTAGCAATAAATTGGTAAGCAATAACAATGGCCAACACTTTTACTAGATCGCCAAGTAACTGCCAACCAAACAACTCTTCAACCCTCGCAAATTCATTTGTTAAGAAAATAGCTATAATGAATGGTCGCAATAAGTAAATAGCCAAAAGAACCAAGGAAAATACAGGAATCATGGTTTTTTAAAAATCAAAAACTTCAGCCCTAAATTTTTTTATATTATCAATTTCTTGAAAACGAGGTAAAAAATATAAGGTCATTATAGAGTTTACAAATATTAAATAATATACAGAAATCCTGTTCATTGCTTGCCAAAAACCCGCTGCTTCCATGCCTTCAACTGAAATGATATAATTTCTTATACCAATCATTACAAAAGGCAATGCAAACCCAGAAACTAATGCCATTAGAGCAAAAGGCCCTAACTTTTTTAGAATATTAAAATCAATGTTAGTGACTTTTAGATGCAACAAAAAATTACGCCTATTTACAATACCAACCAGAGTAATTAAAAATATTAGAGAAGGTGAAATTACTACAGCAACTAAGGCTACATCAATATTATCTTGCCAAATCAGTAGGAGAGTTACACACAAACCCATGATTTGCTCAATAATATTTATGACCATTAAAAATTTATACTTAGCAAAACCATTCATGATGGAAAAACTAAAATATTGAGCGTATAAAATGGAAGTGCAATGGCAAGTACTTTAATTACGTATGCATAATGATATCGTTCTGAAAACAGCAGGTTATTTATTGTTTCGGCATTAAAATAACAAAGCAAGCTAATTAAAAACATAGCACAAAAACCAAAATAGTAGGCCGTAGAAAGGGTTTTCTCAAGTTTATTGACATCATATTTAAATTCGCCAATATATTTAACAACGCCATTATACAATCCAACTTTTGCAAACGATTGCACTGCAGTGAGGAAATTTCGCAAATTACCTATTAAAGCCAAGCCTTCAGCTCCTATAAAAATAGCAATGAATTTTGTAGTTAAAAATCCAGCAACTATTTTGGTAACAACTGTTGTTAATGTAGCCAAACAACTTTTGTCAGTACTTTACTATTTATATAGTCAATAAGTTTTTTTAATTAGTAGGCATTTATTAGTTCAACTATTTTATCTGCATCAGTTTGAGGTAGAACTGGACTCATTGGAATACTAATTACTTTGTTATGAATTGCTACAGTTATTGGCAAATCTAACATTTTATATTTTATTAGGGCTTTCTGTTTGTGAGGTGCAATTGGATAGTAAATTAATGTTTCTACCTGATTTGATTTTAAATAAGATTGAAAGTCATTCCTAGTATCTAAACGAAGCACAAACTGATGATATACATGACTGAAATTATCATTAACCTTTGGTAACACTATTTTACTGTTCTTAATAGATGCTTGATAAAATTTAGCCAACGTAATACGTTTTAAGTTATCTGAATCCAACATTGGCAATTTCACATTTAAAAACGAAGCTTGTAATTCATCAAGTCTGGAATTATAACCTATTAGATCATTTACATATTTTGAAGAAGTCCCATAATTTCTAAGTTTAGAGATTATTGTTGCAAGTTCTTCATCATTTGTCGTTACTGCTCCTCCATCGCCTAAAGCACCCAAATTTTTACTTGGATAAAAACTAAACCCTGCTGCATCTCCAAAATTACCTGCTTTTATTCCTTCACCATTTTGTGCTCCATGTGCTTGTGCTGCATCTTCTATTACCAACAATTTATTTTCCCTTGCAATAGTGTTTATTGTCTGCATATCAGCCAACTGACCATACAAATGAACTGTAAGAATAGCTTTGGTTCGAGACGTGATAGCGTTTTTAATTTGGCTAAGAGAAATATTAAACGTTTCTTGATCAGGTTCAACAAAAACAGGAGTTAATCCAGTATGAATAACTGATAAAATAGACGCTATATATGTGTTTGCTGGCACAATGACCTCATCACCTTCTTTGAGTTTACCTAATGTTTTATAGCCTTGAAAAATAAGCACTAAAGCATCTAATCCATTTCCAGTCCCAATACAATGTTTGGCACCACAATACTTTGCAAATGCATTTTGAAAAGTCTTAACTTCATTACCTAAAATATAATATCCTGAATCTATAAACCGGTTATAAGCATCTTGAAACTGTGCTTCAAATCTTGAGTTTAATAATTTTAAATCCAAAAACTTAATCATATAAAAATAGTGTCTAGATTATTAATATTTTCAAAGTTTATTCTATAAAAATCTTGAGTTATTGTTCTTGCACCAAAGCCTTCCTTCCAATAATTTAAACCATTGTTAATATGCTTTCCTTGCTGTTCGTTTGAGATTCCAAAATCAAAATACTTTTTATCATTAAATACATTTTCAATTAAATGAAGGTGTAAAAAATCCAAACTACCCAATTCGTTTTTTTCTTTATTTGCAGAGATATACTGAGAATGTGCAACAAGCTCGGTTTCGAAAATTGTTGTTCCCGCAACAATTTCACCACCCAAGTACGCATTAAATTGCCTAATATTTTTAGAGAATTTTTTCTTCAAAAGAGTGATTTCTTCAAGAGAATGTAAAGGCCGAGTATTGTATTTGTCTTTAAGGTTTGGAATAAGAACTTGATTCCAAAATTCATTAAAGTCATGAACTTCCCTTATTTTAATATTATGTTTTATTGCTCTTTTACTTCCTGCAATTCTGTCTTTAGAAATTTTCAATCTATGTTCTAGGTTTATAACCGAAAGAGTGTAACGCCTAATTAAATCTCCTTT
>CALGIH010000325.1 GCA_937916035.1 uncultured Lacinutrix sp. | reverse complement strand
GCAGGAATTTCATCTGTAACAGAATATTATACAGGATTAGGTAAAAAACCAATCTTAAAAATTGTACAACAATCATCTACTGGAGCAGGAACAAACATTATTGCAGGTTTAGCTACTGGTATGATTTCTACATTCCCTTCAGTATTATTATTTGCTGGTGCAATTTGGTCTTCTTATGCATTAGCAGGTTTTTACGGAGTTGCTTTAGCAGCTTCTGCGATGATGGCGACAACTGCAATGCAATTAGCAATTGATGCTTTTGGGCCAATTGCTGATAACGCAGGTGGTATTGCTGAAATGAGCGAACAAGAACCAATCGTAAGAGAACGTACAGATATTTTAGATGCAGTTGGTAACACAACAGCAGCTACCGGAAAAGGATTTGCTATTGCGTCTGCTGCATTAACGTCATTAGCATTATTTGCTGCGTATGTAACGTTTACAGGAATTGACGGGATTAACATCTTTAAAGCACCAGTATTAGCTATGCTATTTGTTGGTGGTATGGTACCAGTAGTATTCTCTGCTTTAGCAATGAATGCTGTAGGTAAAGCTGCTATGGAAATGGTAGAAGAAGTACGTCGTCAGTTTAGAGAGATTCCTGGAATTATGGAAGGTACTGGGAAACCAGAATATGATAAGTGTGTAGCAATTTCTACTAAAGCGTCTTTAAAAGAAATGATGTTACCAGGTTTATTAACTATCGGTTTTCCTTTAGTAATTGCTTTTGTACCAATGTTATTTGGTATGGATCATCTTGCTATTGCTGAAATGTTAGGCGGATATATGGCTGGTGTTACAGTTTCTGGTGTATTATGGGCAATCTTCCAAAACAATGCTGGAGGTGCTTGGGATAACGCTAAGAAATCTTTTGAAGCTGGAGTAATGATTAATGGAGAGATGACACATAAAGGTTCTGCTGCTCATGAAGCTGCAATTACTGGTGATACTGTTGGAGATCCATTTAAAGATACGTCTGGACCTTCAATGAACATTTTAATTAAATTAACATGTTTAATTGGATTGGTAATTGCTCCAATTTTAGGAGGTCACGCAGATAATTCTGCAGACGTTGTTTATGAAGTAAATAAAGTTCAATTTACAGAAAACACAGCTCAAAACATTGAGCAATCTGTAAAAGTTGAAATGACTAAAAATGATGATGGAACAGTAAAAGCTGTTGTAACAACTACAACTACTGAAAATGGTGAAACTGTATCTAAGGAAGAAATCTTTGAAGGAACTGAAGCAGAAGTTAAAGCTAAAGTTGAAGCTAAAGTTGAAGCAAAGAAAGTTATAAAAGAAATTATTGAAGAAGCTGAAGAGAATAACTAATCTTCAAATTTTTAGTATAAAAAAAACCACGCATTAAGCGTGGTTTTTTATTTTTATACAATTCTACTTTCAAAAGCAATTATATTAAATTTGACACAATTACTTAAAACAACAAAATGAAACAACTGTTTTTTGCTTTCGCTTTTATTATTTGTTCCATATCGGCACTTGCACAAAAAGGATTAAATAAGAATGACCAACATGTTATTTTAATTACCCTTGATGGGTTTAGATGGCAGGAATTATTTAAAGGAATAGACAAGACTCTAATGACTAATGAAGAATTCACAAGAGATACTTCAGGATTGAAGAAGAAGTTTTGGAAAGAAACTCCTGAAGAAAGACGAAAAACACTTTTACCATTTATTTGGGGAACAGTACCAAAAATAGGTCAAATATATGGCAATAGAGGCTTGGGAAGTCGTGTTAACTTAACTAATTCATATTGGTTTTCTTATCCAGGTTATAACGAAATTCTTTCTGGAAATGCAGATGATACGCGTATTGATAGTAATGATAAAATACCAAATCCAAATAAAACTATTTTAGAGTTAGCAAACCATGATAAACGATTTAGAGGAAAAGTAGGTGCTTTTGCTAGTTGGGATGTATTTCAATATATCATTAATGAAGAGCGCAGCGGTGTGCCAGTAAATGCTGGTTTTGATTTGGTTGAAGGCACAACATTAAGTACCAATGAAAAATATTTAAATAAGCTACAAAAAGCAACACCTAGTCCATGGAGCACGGTTAGACTAGATGTGTTTACCCATCATTATGCCTTAGAGTATCTAAAAAAAACACATCCAATCCTGCTGTATATTTCTTATGGCGAAACAGATGATTTCGCACATGATGGTAATTATGATGCTTATATAAAATCGGCGAATACTACTGATGGATTTATTGAAGAACTATGGAACTTTACTCAAAATGACCCAGTCTATAAAGATAAAACAACCTTTATTATCACCACAGACCATGGTCGCGGAACACAACCAATCGAAACTTGGCGAGGTCACGGCTCAGATGTAAATGGTGCAGATGAAGTTTGGCTTATTGCTTTTGGAGCAGATGTAAAACCTTTAGGAGAAGTTGAAAATGACGTGCAGCTTTTTTCAAACCAAATTGCAAGTACTATAGCAGAATTATTGAAGTTAGATTTTGAATCCAATAATCGCCCAATTAGGTTAAAAGATTAAGTAAAAAACCACGCTTAATGCGTGGTTTTTTACTTTTAAATAATCCTTAATTTAATTCGTTTTAGGATGGTCTCTATTCATTTCAGTGATATCTACACTAGTTGCTTCTTGTCCTAAGAAATATTTACTAAAGTGATCTGCTCTTAACCAAAATGAATATTCTGTCATGCTTCCAAAACCATGACGTTGTCCAGGCATAATCATAAACTTGAAACGTTTGTTTGCTTTTATCAATTCATTTGCCATTCGGATAGTTCCACCAGGATGTACATTGTTATCTATATCTCCATGAATTAACATCAAGTTTCCTTTTAAGTTTTTTGCTAAGGATTGATTGTCGTCAATGATGTACTTGTATTTTGCATTTCCATCATCATCCATTTCTTCTTTTACACCATGATGTGTTTCACTCCACCAACTATTGTATATGTTATTATCATGATTTCCTGCAGATGAAACCGCAGCCTTAAAGAAATCTGGATATACCAACATTGCTGCGGTTGACATAAATCCACCACCAGAATGACCATAGATGCCAACTTTTTCAATATCAATAAATTTATACTGATCTGCTAATTGCTCAGCAACATATTTTTTATCGGCAAGACCATAATCTCTTAGGTTGCCATAGCCGAAATTATGATACCATTTTGAACGATCCGGATGACCGCCTCTATTTCCTAAAGTAATCACAACAAACCCTACTTGAGCCATACGATCTAAACGATCCATGCTCACAGAAAACGATTTGTTAACAGATTCCGTTTGTGGTCCTGGATACACATATTCTAATAATGGATAGCTTTTGGTTTCATCAAAATCAAAAGGCTTGTACATAACGCCATAAATGTCTGTGATGCCATCGTCAGCTTTCAATTTGAATGGTTCTGGAAATTGATATCCAGTTGCCATTAATTGCGATAGGTCAGCTTCTTCTAGTTGCATTACAACTGAGCCTGAACTATTTCTTAATTCAGATTTTGGAACAGTATTTACTTTTGAAAAATTGCTAACAAAAAACGCATTGGAATCAGACATGCTTGTACTAGTATTGTAGTCTCCAGGATTAAGAGCTTTAAGTTCTGTTCCGTTTAAATTAATGCTATAAGTATGCTCAAAATAAGGGTCTTCATCTTTTGGAATTCCATGTGCTGTAAAATAAAGCACTCGTGATTTTTCATCTACACCAATGGCGTTTTCTACATGATACGATCCATTAGTTATTTGATTTTTTAAATTTCCTTCAGTATCATATAAGTAATAATGTGCCCAGCCTGATCGTTCAGCCCAATGCAGCATTTCAGATTCATTATTTAATAATACTAATTGACGAGACTCTATATAGGTATTAAAGCGCTCTTCAATTAACACTTTTACGGCTCCAGTATTAATGTCAGCGACACATATATCAAATTTTTTACGATCACGACTAATAGTGCTAAAATATATTTTTCCTTTTTTGGAAAGTAATAAAGAAGGGCGGAAATCATCGTCAGCATTTGATTGTTTTCTTGGTTCACGATACACTGAAAGGCTTTGTTGTTTAGTCGTATCTAGCTTAACCGTATTTATGCTTTTGGAAGGGATATCAAAAATCAATAATTCTGATTTGAAGTACTCATCTTCTCCAGGCATGTGATACTTATAAGTCTCAAGCGTTGGTCTTTTATCTGATGTCGAATTAATAACCCATAAATCTTTTATGTGCCTTGAGTCCGTTCTTTCAAACACAAAATTTTTGGAATCGTGAGACCAGGCTCCCAAAACATCCTTACGGTTATCCTTATTTTTTTCTTTTTCCTCGTTATTTTCACCTCTTGTGCCTCCACCAAAATCATAGTTTTCTTCACCATCTTTGGTCCATTGGTTTTCAACTATGGTTGAATCTTTTTCATCTTTTACGGCCTTCATAAAATTATCCTTATCCATCCAATACAAATTATAATTCTTGGAGAATAACACTATTGAGCTGTCTGGAGCAATATTTGCCCACTTTTCCCATTCTTTTTTGTCTTCTTTTTTAGTGTCAATAATTGTCAAACCATTACCTCCAAGTCTATATTCAAAATGATAGACTTTTTTTTCCATTTTGGGCTTCTTCTTGTCTTTTTTGGTTGAAGTAGAATCTTGTTCAGAGACATTCTCTTCATCTTCATCTTCATCGATGGCTTCAATTTCTTCGGTTGATGTGACTCTAAATCGAATTGCAGTTTCATTTTTCACAAACTTAAAATCAAAGCGAGGCAAATTTTGCGCATCATAAGGATCTTTGATTATTTCGGTTAGCCATTGCGCCATTTTAGCATTATCAAAAAGCTCTCTTCGTGTTCTATTATCTGCATCTACTATGTAATAACTTGAGCCTTCTGTAGTTTTATATTGATACCAAAAACGGTTACCGTTTTTTAACCAATGTGGTCTGACTGAAGTTGAATGTACTAATTTAGCCAAATTGGTTGGCGAATATTTTGCAGCTTGTCTGTAGTTTGGAATTGGTGTATTGTCCTCAGTAGTCTCCTGAGAACACACA
>CALGIH010000324.1 GCA_937916035.1 uncultured Lacinutrix sp. | reverse complement strand
TTAATCTTTAATACTATTGGTGTAAGTGATGGTATTTCCATGGGAACTCCTGGAATGCGCTACTCATTGCCTTCAAGAGATATTATTGCAGATTCCATGGAAACGGTTGTACAAGCCATGAGTTATGATGGCTTAATCACAGTTGTTGGTTGTGATAAAAATATGCCTGGAGCCTTAATGGCAATGATTAGAGTTAATAAACCGTCCATATTAGTTTATGGAGGAACGATTGATTCTGGTTGCCACAATGGAAAGAAATTAGATGTAGTTTCTGCTTTTGAAGCTTGGGGAAGCAAAGTCGCTGGAACCATGACTGAAACAGAATTTGACCAAATAATTGAAAAAGCTTGTCCAGGAGCTGGTGCTTGCGGTGGCATGTACACAGCCAACACCATGGCTTCAGCTATTGAAGCCTTAGGTATGACTTTACCTTTTAATTCGTCAAATCCTGCAACAGGAGAAGCAAAAAAGTTAGAATCTATTAAAGCTGGTGAAGCAATGCGATTGTTGCTGGAAAAAGATATCAAACCTTTAGATGTCATTACAAAAGAATCGCTAGAGAATGCTATTAGATTAGTGACAATTCTTGGAGGTTCTACAAATGCAGTATTACACTTTTTAGCCATTGCTAGAGCTGCTCAAATAGAATTCACACTGGCAGATTTTCAAAAGATTAGTGATAACACACCATTCTTAGCAGACTTAAAACCTAGTGGACAATATTTAATGGAAGATGTTCATGAGGCTGGAGGTATTCCAGCAGTTTTAAAATATTTGCTTAAGAAAGGGTTACTTCATGGCGATTGCTTAACAGTTACTGGGAAAACATTGGCTGAAAATTTATTAGATGTTGATGATTTAGCCGAAGGACAAGAAGTAATAAAGCCCATTGAGAATCCAATAAAAACATCTGGTCATTTAAGAATGCTCTTTGGAAATCTCGCAACCGAAGGAAGTGTTGCTAAAATAACAGGAAAAGAAGGATTAAAGTATAGAGGGACAGCAAAAGTATTCGAAGGGGAATATGAAGCAAATGATGGTATTCGTGATGGAAAAGTAAGCAAAGGAGATGTTGTTGTCATTCGTTATGAAGGTCCAAAAGGTGGTCCAGGAATGCCAGAAATGTTGAAGCCAACTGCAGCCATTATGGGAGCAGGGTTAGGCAAAGATGTAGCATTAATCACAGATGGCCGCTTCTCAGGAGGCACACACGGATTCGTCGTTGGACACATAACACCTGAAGCACAAGAAGGTGGAGCAATTGCTTTAGTGAAAGATGGCGATATGATTACAATTGATGCTGAAACAAATAGCATTACACTTGAAGTGTCTGAACAAGAACTTCAACAAAGAAAACAACAATGGAAAGCACCAAAACTTAAAGTTGAGCGAGGTGTATTATATAAATATGCAAGAACAGTCTCATCAGCATCTAAAGGATGTGTAACAGATGAGTTTTAAATTATGATTATGGAAGAAGCATTAACTGTGAAGCAAAAACAATACTTAGAGCAACCTAAAGAACGTATTTCTGGTAGTGAGGCAGTTGTGAGATGTTTATTGGCTGAAGGTGTCGATATACTTTATGGCTATCCTGGTGGAGCAATAATGCCAGTTTATGACGAGCTTTATAAATACCAAGATAAAATTCATCATGTGTTGACGAGACATGAACAAGGAGCTACACATGCAGCACAAGGATATGCACGTATTTCTGGAAAGGTTGGTGTTGCTATGGCAACATCTGGCCCAGGAGCAACCAATTTAATTACTGGAATTGCTGATGCTCAAATAGATTCAACACCAATCGTTTGTATTACTGGTCAAGTAGCCTCTCATTTATTAGGGAGTGATGCTTTTCAAGAAACAGATATTATAGGTATCTCAACGCCTGTTACTAAATGGAACCATCAAATTACCAAAGCTTCCCAAATTCCTGAAGTGATTGCAAAAGCATTTTACATCGCTCGAAGCGGAAGACCAGGACCAGTATTAATCGATATTACCAAAGACGCACAGTTTGAGGAATTTGATTTTCAGTATAAAAAATGCACAGGAGTAAGAAGTTATATTCCAGTTCCAAAAATTGATGAATCTAAATTAAATACAGCAGCAGATTTAATAAACAATGCTAAAAAACCTATGATTGTTTGGGGGCAAGGCGTTATTTTAGGCAAAGCGGAAGAGGAACTAAAAGCAGTGATTGAAAAGGCTGGAATTCCTTCAGCTTGGACCATAATGGGAGCTTCTGCAATTCCAACATCTCATCCTTTAAATATAGGAATGGTTGGAATGCATGGAAACTATGCGCCAAATGTTTTAACAAACCAATGTGATGTGCTTATTGCTATTGGAATGCGTTTTGACGATCGTGTTACTGGTAAATTAGATGAATATGCAAGACAGGCAAAAGTAATTCACTTTGAAATTGATCCTGCCGAAGTTGATAAAAACGTAAAAACTGAGGTCGCTGTTTTAGGTGATTCTAAAGAAAGCTTGTCAAAATTATTGCCATTGTTGAAGCCTAATTCGCATACAGAATGGCACCAAAAATTCAAGGATTTATATGCTATTGAATTTGAAAAAGTCATCAATAACGATTTGCACCCTACAAAGGAAGGCTTAACAATGGGTGAGGTATTAAACGAAATAAATAAGCAAAGCAAAGGTGAAGCAGCCATTGTTTCAGACGTTGGGCAACACCAAATGATTGCCTGTCGTTATGCTGAATTCAACGTTAGTAAAAGTAGTATTACTTCAGGAGGTTTAGGCACAATGGGATTTGCATTACCAGCAGCCATTGGAGCGAAAATGGCGGCTCCAAATCGCGAGGTTGTGGCTATTATTGGTGATGGTGGTTACCAAATGACTATCCAAGAATTAGGGACTATTTTTCAACAAAAAACGCCTGTGAAAATAGTGGTGTTGAACAATGAATTCTTAGGAATGGTACGTCAGTGGCAACAGTTATTTTTTGATAAGCGTTATGCTTCAACAGAGATGACAAATCCTGATTTTGTAGCCATTGCAAAAGGCTATTATATTGATGCCAAAAAAGTAACTAAACGAGAAGAATTAGCATCAGCAGTTGAAGAAATGATGAAAAGTAAGGGCGCTTATTTCTTGGAAGTTTGTGTTGAAAAAGAAGACAATGTATTTCCAATGGTTCCTTCAGGAGCGTCGGTTTCAGATATAAGATTAGAATAATTATGAACAAAGAAATTATACAATATACAGTTTCGGTTTATACCGAAAATAATATAGGATTACTGAATAGGATTTCAGCAATCTTTCAACGCAGACACATCAATATTGAAAGTATTAATTCTTCGGCTTCTGAAATTGAAGGTGTAACTCGTTGGACAATTTTGGTCAATATGACCGAAGAAAATATCAAGAAAATAATAGGTCAAATTGAAAAGCAAGTTGAGGTCATTAAAGCTTATTATCATACAGAAGAAGAAACAATTTATCAAGAGTCATGTTTGTTCAAGATAAAGTCGGATTTATTATTTGAAGAACCTCAAATTCAAAATATAATTAAAGAAAGCAACGCTAGAATTGTTACAGTAAATAAAAAGTTTTTTGTGCTGGAAAAATCAGGACGAAAAAACGAAATAGAACTTTTACATAGAGAATTAAGTGTTTTTGGAATCATGCAATTCGTGCGTTCAGGACGTATTGCAGTTACTAAAGATGAAATGAAAATAAGTGAAATGCTAGCCGCATTTAATAACTAATAAAAAACTAAAAATGGCAAATTATTTTAACACACTATCACTAAGTCAAAAATTAGAGCAATTATCTAAATGTCGATTTATGGAATCGTCAGAATTTAATGATGGTGTTGCTGCATTAGAAGGTAAAAAAATAGTGATAATTGGTTGTGGTGCACAAGGTCTTAATCAAGGATTAAACATGAGGGATTCAGGATTGAATATCTCTTATGCATTGCGTAAGCAAGCAATCCAAGAACAACGTCAATCTTATAAAAATGCAAGTAGCAATGGTTTTAATGTTGGCACTTACGAAGAGTTAATTCCAACTGCTGACTTGGTTTTAAATTTAACGCCAGACAAGCAACACTCTAATGTCGTAGATATGATCATGCCAATGATGAAAAAAGGTGCGACGTTATCCTATTCTCATGGTTTTAATATTATTGAAGAAGGAAAGCAAATTCGTAAAGATTTAACAGTAATTATGGTGGCTCCAAAGTGCCCAGGAACTGAAGTACGTGAAGAGTATTTAAGAGGATTTGGGGTGCCAACACTTACCGCTGTACATCCTGAAAATGATCCAGAAGGAAAAGGTTGGGAACAAGCGAAGGCTTATGCTGCAGCAACAGGAGGGCATAAAGCAGGTGTTTTGGAATCGTCTTTTGTTGCTGAGGTAAAAAGTGATTTAATGGGAGAGCAAACCATTTTATGTGGTGTGTTACAAACAGCTTCTATTCTGTCATTTGATAAGATGGTTGAAGAAGGTATTGAAGCCAATTATGCTGCGAAACTAATTCAGTATGGTTGGGAAACGATTACTGAAGCATTAAAACATGGAGGCATCACTAATATGATGGATCGCTTATCAAATCCAGCAAAAATTAGAGCCTTCGAATTATCGGAAGAGCTTAAAGTAATAATGAAGCCCCTTTTTGTTAAGCACATGGATGATATCATGTCTGGTCATTTTTCACGAACAATGATGGAAGACTGGGCTAATGATGATGTGAACTTATTAAAATGGAGAGCTGCAACTGGTGAAACAGCCTTTGAAAAAACAACAGCCACTTCAAGTCATATTTCTGAACAAGAATATTTTGATCATGGAGTGTTGATGGTTGCTTTTGTGAGAGCAGGCGTAGAATTAGCCTTTGAAACGATGGTGAAATCAGGTATTATTTCAGCATCTGCTTATTATGAATCGTTGCATGAATTACCATTAATAGCGAATACTGTAGCTAGAAAGAAACTGTTTGAAATGAACAGAATTATTTCTGATACTGCTGAATATGGTTGTTACTTATTTGACCATGCGTGCAAACCATTATTAGTAGACTTCATGAAAACGGTTAAAACTGATATCATTGGAAAGTCTTACTCAAAATCAAATGGAGTTGATAATTTGGAGTTGATTAAAGTGAATGATGCTATTAGAAATCATCCCATTGAAGCTACAGGAAAAGTGTTGCGTTCGGCTATGACTGCAATGAAAACTATTAAAACAGAAGAAGTAGAACAAGTAATACTTGCGTAAAAAATATATGCAGACCACAACGACATATTTCCCAAGCTTAAAGAGTATTGAAGCTGCCTCTAAAAAATTAAAGAAGGTAGCCTCATTGACTCCTTTGTCTAAAAACATTAGATATTCAAAGCAATTTGATTGTAACGTGCTGTTTAAACGAGAAGATTTACAGCAAGTGCGTTCTTATAAAATAAGAGGTGCTTATAATAAAATGTCTTCCTTAAATGAAGTCGAAATTGAAAATGGAATCGTTTGTGCAAGTGCAGGAAATCATGCGCAGGGTGTAGCTTTGTCATGTAAATTATTGAAAATTAATGGCACTATTTATATGCCAGCACCAACACCAAATCAGAAGATTGAACAAGTAAAAATGTTTGGTGAAAATTTCATCGAAGTGGTATTGGTAGGCGATACGTTTGATGATGCCTTTGAGGCTGCTAAGTTAGAATGTGAGCAGTTAAATAAAACATTTATCCATCCATTCAAC
>CALGIH010000323.1 GCA_937916035.1 uncultured Lacinutrix sp. | reverse complement strand
CATTAATGAATTAGGAGAACCTAAAAGTCATTTTGAAATGTATTTGGATGCAATGTTGCAGGTAAGTGCAAATACAGATGAAATAAACAGTTTCATAAAGCTTATAGAATCCGGGAATTCAGTCGATTATTCATTAAATGAAATTAATATAGACAAAAGAGTAGCTGATTTTGTAAAGTTTTCATTTTCAATTATTGAAACAAACAAACCGCACCTTGTTGCTTCTGCATTTACATTTGGACGAGAAGATGTTATCCCAGATATGTTTATCGAAATTCTCAAAAATTCCGATTCTAAAAACAAGTTATACAACAAACTCGCGTACTATCTAGAACGCCATATAGAACTTGATGGAGATGAACACGGCCCTCTTTCTATTGAAATGATTTCGGAGCTATGCAAAGATGATGAACAAAAATGGGGTGAAACATTAACTATTGCCAAGCAGTCTTTGGTGAAAAGAATTGAGCTTTGGAATGTAATTACCGATTTAATTGAAAAAGAAAAACCAGCACAAACAAAGTGTATTATTAACAGCGGTTTAGTGCTATAATCCAAATTTTTAGAATTTAGTAAGCCAAGCGCTAAACTGAAAGTTAAATGCTTCGAAAACCAACGCTAACCATACACAAAACGATAAACAAACACTTGAAAATAATATCAACCAACATAGCAAAACCGCAATTTGTATCCATTAATGGTGAGCAACAACGTACAGGTATTTTTAAAAAGCCAACTAACCAACCTATCTATTTAGATAAAGAAGAAGTAAAAGGAGATGAAATTTCTGATAGAAAAGTACATGGTGGTATTTATAAAGCTTGCTATTTATTTTCGGCAGATCATTATCCTTATTGGGAAAACTTATATCCACATTTAGATTGGCATTATGGTATGCTTGGTGAAAACTTAACCGTTGAAGGTTTAGATGAAACACAACTACATGTTGGTGATATATACAAAATTGGGAAAGCGCTCATTCAAGTCACGCAACCTCGTGAGCCTTGTACAACGTTTGCAGCAAAAATGGGATCAACAAACATTTTAGACCAGTTTGTGAATCATGGTAGACCTGGAACTTACGTTCGGGTTTTAGAACCAGGCAATGTATCAATTGGAGACACTTTAGAGCTTGTAGAAAAAGCAGTAAACAGTATTTCAATTGCAGATTTTTTTAAGTTATTATTTGAACGAGAAAAAAATCAAGAGCATCTTAAATGCTTAGTTGAAAACGAAGTAATTCCTTTAAAAAAGCGTGTGCAACTAACAAGGTTTATTAAATAATTACAATTAAGTGTAACTATTAATCATAGTAATCGTCGTATAATTATTAATAGTCATATTTCAAAAATCATAATTCATGAAAATTTTCAAACTTTTAAACATAATTGTTTTTGCCTCTTTGTGTCTTTTTAATATAGAAGTAATCAACGCTCAAGATTTAAAATCTCAAGTCGATGAATATTTACTATCGCATAGTCAAGCAAATGCACCAGGTGCATCTGTTTTAATTGCCAAGGATGGCAAAGCTATTTATAAAAAAGCTGTAGGAATGGCTAATTTAGAACTCAATGTTCCGCTTTCTACAGATAATGTTTTTGAAATTGGCTCAATAACCAAACAATTTACGGCTGTTACTATATTAATGCTGGAAGAACAAGGTAAACTAAAAATAGAGGATGAAATTACAAAGTACATACCTGATTATCCAACAAATGGAAAAACAATCACTATTCATCATTTATTAAATCATACGTCTGGAATAAAAAGCTATACAAGTATGGAAAGCTTCATGAAGCATGCACGTACAGATATGACACCAACAGAACTTATAGACGTCTTTAAAAACGAACCAATGGACTTTGATCCAGGGGAAAAATTCTTATATAATAATTCTGGATATATATTACTTGGTCATATTATTGAAGTAGTTTCTGGACAGTCATATGAGGATTTTATCGAAAAAAATATTTTTTCAAAACTAGATATGAAATCATCTTATTATGGAAGTATGAAGGAGATCATTAAGAATAGAGCTTCTGGTTATCAAGATAGAAATGGTTTTGTGAATGCTGACTATTTAAGCCTTACGTTACCTTATGCAGCAGGATCAATAATGTCTACTGTTGATGATTTATTAATTTGGCAAAATGCGATTAGTTCAAATACACTAATTAAACGAAGTAGTTTAGATAAAGCAATTAATGGATCTACACTTAATAGTGGAGAAAAAATTCCTTATGGTTATGGATGGTCTAAGGGCAATGTGAATGGATCTGAAACCTATGAACATGCAGGTGGTATATTTGGGTATACTACAAATGGTATCTTTTTACCAAAAGAAAACATGTATGTCATTGCACTTTCAAACTGTGATTGTAGCGATGTTAGGACAATTTCAAATGCTATTGCTGCCATGGCAATAGGAAAACCGTTTCCATCAACTAAAGATGCGATAACACTTAGTGAAGATAAACTCAAAACATGGACTGGTGCTTACGAATTTGAAGATGGAGCAATACGTTATATTACTTTAGAAGGTAATCAGTTAAAAAGCCAAAGAGAAGGCAATGATGTTCATGATATTTTTCCATTATCTGACGACCATTTCATTTTTGAAGAAGGAATAATTTCCTATAAATTCGGAGTTAACGAAGATGGCTCAAAACATGTTGTTATGTCTTCGAATGGCAATGAATCTAAAGGAAAAGAGGTTAACAAAGAAGCTCCAAAAGAAAAGGTAGAAATTACGTTGACTCCAGAAGTCCTAAAACAATATGTTGGTAAATATGAGTTAGCTCCTACATTTCATATTGTAGTCACAGCTAAAGGGAATCAGCTTTTTGCGCAGGCAACAGGACAACCTCAATTTGAATTATTTGCTGAGAGCGAAACGACCTTCTTTTTAAAAGTTGTTCCTGCTAGTATCGATTTTAGCAAAAACGATGACGGTGAAATTAGCAGTTTAACATTGCATCAAGGTGGACAAGATATGGTTGGTAAAAAAATAGAGTAGTTAATTGCACTTTTATTATAAATATTAAGCTACTTCAGTTCGAAGTGGCTTTTTTGTTTTAAAAGTCATTATATTTAGAGTAAATATCCAATACAATGAAACAGGATTACACCAAACCAGAATTTAAAAAATCACTTCAAAAGCTCCAAGAGAAAGTTGGCAACTGGAATTACTAATTTCTGGATTTGCTGTTTTTGGATTATTTCTACTTATACTACTAATGAATTAGCCCTTGATGACGAAAAAATAGACAACAAATCTAAACGTTTGGTATTTTAAAGATTAAAACTCTAAACGTTTATTCATCAGATGTTTCATTAATGGTATTTGAATAAAGAACACCAAGCCAAAGAGACCAATAGCATAGGTTAATATTTTAGAAAACTTAATTCCAGAAAGTGCATGAGTTACTTTATTATTTGAGATTACCGAATAATCAACAACGTCTAACAAGGTTGAGCCTTCTACATTCCCAAACATTATATAGATTGACAAACCAACTAAGATAGCGATAATACCAAACCAGCCAAACTTAGATATTAATGGTTTGTATTGTAATGAAGAACCTATTTTAATTGATTCAACTTGTTTCATAAGTTTAGCTGTAAAATCAACCGAAGGCGATTCTAACGAGGAAAATTTCATCGTCTTTTTCG